>JASHSE010000455.1 GCA_030036975.1 Xanthobacteraceae bacterium
CATCTTCTGCCTGCCGGGCTCGCCCGGCGCCTGCAAGGACGCCTGGGACGAAATCCTGGTGCACCAGCTCGACTACCGCTACGGCCCCTGCAATTTCGTCGAAATCATGCCGCGGCTCGACGAGCATCTGCGCCGGCCGAAGGCGCAAGGCGCGACGGCGTAAGCGCCGTCATTCGTCATTACAAATCCAAATCCCAGAACTCGCTCGTCACCGGCCGGCCCCAGCTCCTGTGCTGTTCGGTGCCGGTGAGGCGGAAGCCGGCTTTCTGATAGATGTGGCGCGCGGCGCTGAGCACGCTGTGGGTCCATAGCGTGATTTTTTTGTAGCCGGCGCGGCGCGCGAAGCGCACGCATTCGTCGACTAGCCGGACGCCGAGGCCAAGCCCGCGCGCCTTCGGATCGACCAGCAACAGCCGGATGCGGGCGACTGTCGCTGAATCCTTGACCAGAAAAATGCAGCCGACGGGTTCGCCGTTCATCTCGGCGATCCAGCAGCGTTCCCGCTTGGCGTCGTAATCGTTGGCGAACTCGGCGACGATCTGCGCGCAGAGGCCTTCGAACGGCGCGGTCCAGCCGTATTCCTGCGCGTAGAGTTCGGCGTGACGGCGCACGATCCAGCCGAAATCGCCCGGTGCCGGCGCGCGCAATATGTAACCGGCGCCGCCGCGACCAGGCCGCTGCACGGCAAGGTCGCCGTCGAGCAAGCTTTGGATCGTATGCATCGCCGCGAGCAAGCGCGATTGCGCGGCGGGCGGCAGCCGCTCGAGCATGGCCGCGGTATCGTGCTGCGAGCGTCGTTCGAGCGGCGCAAAGGCGCGCCGGCCGCGTGGCGTCAGCGACAGATGGCTTTGCCTCGCGTCGCGCGGCGAAGTTTTGCGCCGGATCAGGCCGCGCCGCTCGAAGTTGCGCAGCAGCCGGCTCAGATAGCCGGCGTCGAGGTCGAGCGCGCGGGTGATATCGCTCGCCGTCGGCGCAGCGCGGCTGGCGATCTCATAAAGCACGCGCGCCTCGCCGAGCGAATACGGGCTGTCGAGAAAGGTCTTGCGCAGCACGCCGATCTGCCGCGTGTAGAAGCGGTTGAAGCGGCGGACCGCGGCAATGCGGTCGTCATGCCGGCGGGCGCCCATAATGAAAGCCTCGCCCGTAAAGTTGACTTAGTCAAGTATCTTGGCTGACGTTGTGAGCGGCCGCGGCGAGGCGGGCGATGCGTCGGCGCCCGATACGGCGGATCAGGTCGGCTTCCGGATCGGCGGCATTGCCGTTATGGCCGCCGAGTGCATCGTAGAATCGGCGCGAGATCAGCAGGCCCTGATCGGGGTGGGGCGCCGCGCCGAGCGCCAGCATCGCTTGGGCGAGCGCTTCGCGCCAAGGCGAGGGCGCCGAAGCGCTGCGCCGAAATACCGCCGCGCGTTCGCTGCCGCGGACCAACTCGATGAAGCGCCGCGCTTCGCCGATCCACGGCGGGTCGAGGACGGTGCCGGGCCGCAGAAACAGAAACCAAGGCGCCCGCGCCGCCGTTGCGGCCGCTTTGAGCCGCGTGCCGAGCGGTCCCTCGAGTCGCAGAATATTGCACCCGGTCACCTCGGCAATGGCCGCCGTGTCATCGTGCGAACCGCCATCAGCCAGCACCACCTCGCTGATCAAACCCTCGGTGGCGCCGGAGACCAGCGCCGCCAGCGTCGCCACGAGGACCCGTTCGGAATCGAGCGTTGGGATAATCACGCCGAGCATTGGTGAAAGCGCCGAATAACGTCCTTTGGCCCGCAGAGACTCTCATCGATACGGTTCCGGCCGGCATTTTCCAACGCCGTCCCGACATCAGCCCCCCATCACGCACAATTGTTCTTGTTTTGTTCACAGAGCCGCGTTACCTTACCGCCATGAGCCGTTCGTCCGCCTTGAGGCGCCCGCCGGAGCCGTCGTTGCCCTCGGCTCCGGCGGGCGAAATGGGAACCCCGATCGACCGCGAGCGCCGCCACGGTCGCGGCACGGCCTCGAACGCCTCGGGCCGCTATGAGCCGCTGGCGCGGGTCGCCTTCGACGACGGCTGGCAGGGTCTCGACGAGCTGCCGCCGTTCAAGACCACCGTCACGGTCGACGCCACGCGAAAAATTCTTGCGCGCAACGATTCGCCCGACATTTCCTTCGACCGCTCGATCAATCCGTATCGCGGTTGCGAGCACGGCTGCGTCTATTGTTTCGCCCGGCCGACCCATGCCTATCTCGGCCTGTCGCCCGGCCTCGATTTCGAATCGAAGCTGTTCATGAAGCCGAACGCGCCCGAACTGTTGGAGCGCGAATTGTCGGCGCCCGGCTACGTGCCCAAAACCATCGCCATCGGCACCAACACCGACCCGTATCAGCCGATCGAGCGCCGCCACGAGATCATGCGCGGCATTCTCGAAGTGTTGGAGCGCGCCGGCCATCCGGTCGGCATCGTCACCAAATCGAACCTGGTGCTGCGCGATCTCGACATTCTCTCCCGCATGGCCAGGCGCAACCTGGTCAAGGTGGCGCTGTCGGTGACGACACTCGATGCCAAGCTCGCGCGCGTCATGGAGCCGCGCGCGCCGACGCCGGCGCGCCGGCTTGAAGCTTTGCGCCAGCTCAATGCAGCCGGCGTGCCGGCCTCGGCCATGGTCGCGCCGGTCATTCCGGCAATCAACGACGCCGAGATCGAGCGTATCCTCGAAGCGGTCGCGGCGACCGGCGTGCGCCACGCCGGCTACGTGCTGTTGCGGCTGCCGCTCGAAGTGCGCGACCTGTTCCGCGAATGGCTGATCGAGAATTTTCCCGATCGCTATCGCCACGTCTTCAAGCTCGTCCGCGACACCCGCGGCGGCAAGGATTACGACTCGACGTGGGGCAAGCGGATGACCGGCTCGGGTCCGGTCGCCTGGATGATCGGCCGCCGCTTCGAAGTCGCCTGCGAGCGGCTAGGCTTCAACAAGGCGAGGGCCTCGACGACGACCGAGCATTTTCATCCGCCGCGCCCGGCGGCAGCGCAGCTCGACCTGTTTTAAGCGTAGCCTGGTCGAGGGAGGCGACCCTTGTCGTTTTCTCCTGCAATGAGTGCGACCAGAACGGCTGGTCCGGCCAACGCCGTTCGCTTGCATACAGGGCATGGCGGCGCATGCGATAAATCGACCACACCTGTTCCATACCCCGCGCGTAGTCGGCGAGCAGCCGAGGCTCGCCGTCGAGCGCGGCATGGATGGCATGAGCGGCGTAAAGGCCGGAATGCAGGGCGCCAAAAATGCCTTGGCCGGAAATCGGATCGAAGCTTGTCGCGGCATCGCCGCAAGCGATCCAGCCTTGGCCGTAAAACTCCGAAAGTCGAGCAGCGCCGGCGTCGACTGCCGGCAGCACTTGTGCGAAGCGCAGAGAAGAAAGCAGCGGCCCGAGACCAGGCGTTGCGGCCAGCGCCGTCCGCCACGCTTGCGGCTCCTGTTTGATGCGCGCCGCTTCCGCCGCGTCAGTGTGCAACCCGGCGATGGCCGCGCCGGAGGGCAGCCGCGCGGCGTACCACCAGCCATTGGCGGCGGCTTCGATCAGGGTACGGCTGTCGCGCAAATCCGCGCCCGACTGTTCGATACGATAGAGTGCGACCATTCGGCTTTCGCGCTGCCGGCTAACGCCGAGTTTGCGCGCGAGCCGCGCATGACGGCCGCTGGCGTCGACGATCCAGCGGGCCCGCGCGTCGGCGCCCCGATCGAAGCATATCCTCCAGCCGTCGTTCTCGCGGGCGACGTCGCGCACCACCGCCAATCGGGTCGTCGCACCTGCCGCGCTCGCCGCTGCGCCCAGATCGGCGTCGAAGCGGCGGCGGTCAAGTCGCCATGCCGTGCCATAAGGATCGCGCAGCCCATCGATTGCGGTAAAGGCAGGCGAGCCCCAGGCCGACAACGTTCCGGTGATGCGGGCGTGCGGCCCCTGCGGATCGGGCGCCGGTAGATCGACTGCACGCAGCAAACGGGCCGCGGCGCTGGGCAGCGCCTCGCCGATCTTGCAGCCGGCGCCGGGGCGATCAACAAGGAGCACGCGGCGGCGGTGGCGCGCCAGGATCGCTGCCGCGACCGCGCCGGCCGGCCCGGCCCCGGCGACGACGGCATCCCACATGACGATCAGCCGCGCACCCTGATGCGGCGGAATTCGTGAAACTGCGCCTCGCTCGCCCAGCCCGCCTGTTCGAGGTGGGTCGGCGGCCGTTCCAACGCTCTCAGCATATTGCTCGCCGCCGCCGCCCGTTGGCCGATCTGTTCGCTGGCGATGCTCTCGACGTAGATGACCTCGGGAATTTCGGGATCGTCTTTCACGCCGGGCCGCGCCTCGACGATGCCGAGCGCGCCGAATTCTTTGATCATTTCGTTCATCACGGCGGCTACCGGCGCGTTGGGGTAGAGCAGCGCCCGCAGCCAGAGCGGACGGCGATTGAATGCCGCCAGGCGCTGCTCGCGCGGCAGCGCAGGATCGATCGCCTGTTTGTAGTCCGCTTCGGTGAGCACCTGATTGGGCACCCGCGCCGCCCAAAACGTCGGCAAATAGGGATCGAATTGCGGATTGTATCCCGAACGGCAAAACGCGGTGTCGCCCTGCCAAGGCAGCGCCATCCAGCGCGTGATATCGCCGGGTTCTTGCGCATAAAGCGGGCCGTCAACTTGCAGAGCAAGCGGCTGCGTGAGTTGGGCGCCGTAGTCCGCCGCCGGCTGATCGGGCGGGCGGTGACGGATGCGAAACGGCGCGCTGTACATGCTGGCGTGCCGCATCGGCCAAGTCATTTCGCAACCGGGGTGAAAGGTGTCGGCAAGGCAGAAATGCAGCGCCGCCTGATCCAGCATGGCCGGTTGCTCCGCGAGCGGCACTCGCTCGATCGCGGCCGGCGGCGGCGCAGGCGGCCAGTCGTTGACGAAATTGCCGTCCGACCAATGCTTGATGACCGCATATTGCAAGCCCGTCATCGGCAGCATGTTGCCGGGCCCGGTTTCGGCAAACGAGCCGAACGCATCGCCATAAATCCACGGCCAAACGTGCGGCCACGCCGGCGGCTCGCTGACCGACGGCAGAGGCGGGCGGAAGCTGTTGAGAATATTGCGGCGCAGTTCGCGATACGGGTCGAGCGCGCCGCTCGGCACCTGCGCCAGCTTAGCGAGCAGCTCAGCATCGTGGAAATCCCACGGGCGGCCTTTGCCGAACATGCCGGCATAACCCGCATTGACCCACTGCAGATTGCATTGCCGTTGCAAGATCGGCAGCACGTCGGTGGCGAACGACACCGGGTCCGGGACTTTCATCATCCCGGCTTCAACGTAGACGTTGCACAATTCGTCATACATCGTGCGCCAGCTGATGATGTCGGGGGCGTAGTTTGGCGGCGCCACCACGACCCAGGCCGGATCGACCGGAATGGCTTTGCCGTTGATCGATACCGTTGCGGTGACGGGCCCGTCGGACGTGTCGTCGTACCAGTCGTTGGCGTTGTTGAAACTGTCGGGATCGGCGGGGTCGTAGACCGGCGCGTCCGATGGTGAGCCCGATTGACCGGTGCCGCCAAGCACGATCAGTCTGCCGGCTGCGTCGGTGCGAATCTCGCCCAGCGGCACCTCGGTCGCCTTGAACTTGCCGCCGGTGAAGGCGTGATCCTTGCCGCCCGACACCGATTTACCGGTGATGCTGCGCGGGCCGGGATCGATCGCGAGTTGGTCGCGCCGGTCGACGGTCGCGTTGCGCCGGATGCACGACATGCTGGCCGCTTCCGGAATGTCGAGCGCGGCGAGGAAGCGGTACCACTGCGCCTTTCTGTTGACGACGTGCGCGGTCCAGGCGATCCGGGCATTGTCGGCAGTCAGCTCGCCGACCACCTTGCCGGCGGCGTCATAGCCGTAGACGCGAAAGCGTGCGGCCTGCCGTTTGATGGCGCCCTCCGGATCGCGGTAATAGCTCGCGTTTTGCGGTTGCGGCGCGATGACTTCCGGCCCAATGAAATACCCGGTCGTGCTGTTGCCGATGCGCGCGATGCCGATGCCCGGATGGATGGCGGCGCGAACGATCGTGTCGGTCGTACTCGAGTTCGGCATGAAAAGCTCCTGCCCTTGGCGTTACGTCGCGTGTCCTGGAAGCGCACGCCCTCACAACTGTAGGAAGAGAACGGCGTCCGGTCCAGGTCGCGGCGCCGTCTTATCCAGCACTTCATCCATCGGCCGTATTCCGGCGTTGCGAAGCGGGTGGCGAAATGGTCATCATGGGCCATGAGTCGCAACGGAAGCAGTCGCAATGGAAGCGGCAACGGAAGCGCGCGGCCCGAGCGGGTGCCGCGGCTACCGCTCGACGAACCGGTGGCGCGGCCGACGTTCCGCCGCGAGCGCTTGGCGCTCAAGCGCGGCGTGTGGCCGGTCGCCGGTTGCGACGAAGCCGGGCGCGGCCCGCTGGCCGGGCCGGTCGTGGCCGCCGCCGTCATTCTTAATCCAGACGACGTGCCGCGCGGCCTCGACGATTCGAAAAGGCTCACGCCGGAACGCCGCGAAGTGCTCTACCAACGCATTTGTGCGCGCGCCCAGGTCGCCGTGGCGCTGGCGCCGCCGTCGCGGATCGATCGCGACAATATCTTGCGCGCCTCGCTATGGGCGCTGGCGCGCGCGGTCGCGGCGCTGCCTATAAAGCCGCTTCTGGTCTTCGTTGACGGCCGCGACCGCATCGATGCCGGCTGCGACTGCCAGGCCGTGATCGGCGGCGACGGCCTCGTCGCGTCGATTGCCGCCGCCTCGATCGTCGCCAAGGTCACGCGCGACCGCTTGATGGCGCGGCTCGGCGCGGCGCATCCGGGTTACGGCTTCGAGCGCCACATGGGCTACAGCGTGCCCGAGCATTTCGCCGCGCTCGACCGGCTCGGACCGACCATCCATCATCGCCGCTCGTTCTCGCCGGTGGCCGGCGCGCTTGGTCTGCTGGACGATGCCGACGAGGCGGTTGTCGACGTATTGCCGCTCTGATTGCTGGCGATTATCACGTTAATCCCTCCCCTGCAGGGGGAGGGATGGCTCGCATCGCAGATGCGAGCCGGGTGGGGTTCAGCGCTGGCGATTGCCAGCCCCACCCCGATGCCTCGCTCCGCTCGGCATCGACCCTCCCCCTGCAGGGAGGGTGAAGAAGAGGCGTACGCACGCAGCCTGATGTTCTACGTCCCGCTCTATTTCGAGGCGATCCGCTCGCGTCCGGTCCTGGTCTTTTGGCTGGCGGCGCTGGCGCAGGCTGCCGTTTGGTTAGCGGTGCCGATGCTGTTCTACGCGGCGCCGCCCGGCGATCTCGCCCAGGTGCTGGCGATCGGCCACGAGTTTCAGTTCGACGGCGACGTCGGCCCGCCGCTGGCGTTCTGGCTCGCCGAGATCGCGTTTCGCCTTGCCGGCCTGTTCGGCGTTTACGCGCTGTCGCAAATCTGCATCGTCACGACCTATTGGTGCGTGTTCAGGCTCGGCGGCGCGATCGTCGGCCGGCCGCAGGCGGCGCTGGCAGTTCTGCTCATGGTCGGCATTTCGCCGTTCACGGTGCCAAGCCCGGCTTTCGGGCCGCCGATCCTGACCATGGCGCTGTGGGCCGTCGTGCTGCTCAGTTACTGGCGCGCCGTAGCCGAGGGCCGGCGGCGGGCCTGGTATGTGCTCGGCGTCGCCGCCGCGCTGATCCTGCTTGGCAGCGAAGCGGCGCTGATCCTGCTCGGCACGCTCGCGGTGTTCACGGTCGCGACGGCGCGCGGCCGCGCGGCGCTGGAGCGGATCGAGCCGTGGATCGTCGCCGCTGTGCTGGTCGGTTTTCTGTTCCTGCATCTGCTCTGGCTGGAGGGCGCGGCCGACAGTTTGACGCCGGCGATCGAGCGGCTGCGTGAGGCCGGCAGCGCCGGCCCAAATACCTCGGCGTGGCTTCGGCTTTTGACGCTGCTGGTGCTGGCGCATACCGGCCTCGCCATACTGGTGCTGCTGGCCTGGGGCATTCCACGCGGCAGCGCGGCTCCATTGCCCGCCTTGACCCGGCCGGCCGTTGACCGCCTCGCCAAAACGTTCGTCGGCGCGCTGGCGTTCGTTCCGGCTTTGCTGTCGACGATCGTCGCGGTCGTGCTGGCGCGCCGCGCGCCGATCGGCGGCACCGCGCCGCTCGTGGTGCTCTCGCCGCTCGCCATCGTTCTTCTCGCCGGCGAAAGCATCGCGCTTTATCATCAGCGCATTCTCGGCATCGCCTGGGCCGGCCTGCTGGTGGTGCCGGCGATCATGGTGCCGGCGGCGATCGTGCTTCTGCCGTGGACGCTCGGCACCGATCTCACCGTCGCCGAGCCGGCTGCGGCGATGGGAAAATTCTTCGCCGACAGCTTTGCGAGCAGGACCGGGCACCCGCTGGCGCTGGTCGCCGGCGAGATCGGTCCCGCAACCGTGGTGGCGCTTGGCGCGCCAAGCCGCCCGAGCGTTTATTTCGACGACGATCCGGCGCGCTCGCCGTCGGTCACCGCCGCCGATATCCGCGCCAAGGGCGCCGTCGTGGTCTGGCTGACCGCCGACACGACGCCGACGCCGCCCGCCGACATCAAAGCCCGCTTTCCGGGTCTCATCCCCGAAGTACCGCGCGCCTTCGCGCGCCGCGTGCAGGGCCGGCTGCCGCTGTTGCGAATCGGCTGGGGCGTGATCCGGCCGGCGAACGAGGCCGCGGCGGCGACCGCGGCGCCGGCACACTAAACGCCGGGAGCATGACGCGCTGGCGAAGCGGCGATGCCGGATGCACTCGCCGGCAAGTTTCGCCGAGGCCAAGCCCGCGGTGCTGGCGCTGGCGTTAATTTTTGCGATTAAGTTTGCGATCGGGGGAGGGGCGGTCGTAAAAAGCGCCACGTTCAAACAAGTGCGAGAGGAGATAATGTGATGCCGAAAATGTCGGGCTTCGCTACGCTCGATGCGCTCCCGGAAGAGCGTGTCACCGACAAGATCAGCCGCAAGATCGCTTCCGGCGATCGGCAGATGGTCGTGTGGTGGAGCATGAAGGCCGGCGCGCACGCCGCCGCGCACAAGCATGCCAACGAGCAGATCGCCTGGATGCTCAAGGGCAAGATGGAGTTCCGCCTCGGCAATGAACTGCGCACCTGTGGGCCGGGCGACGTGGTGGTCATTCCGCCCGGCGTCGAACACGAGGCGTTCTTCCCCGAGGATACCGACGTGATCGACGTATTCTCGCCGCCGCGCGAAGATTTCTTGGCCGGCGGCGCGCCGGCCTACATGAAGGCGAAGTGATATGATTCGTCATTCCGGGGCCGAGCCAACGGGTCCGGCCCGAAGAGGGGCACTCCATCGCGCTTGCGCGATGGAGACCCCCGGGCCGGCCCGATGACAAGCTCCGCGAGGAGCCCGGAATCCATAACCCCGGCGCAGGGCTTATGGATTCCGGACTCGCCGCTTCGCGGCGATCCGGAATGACCGCCGAGACAATCCGTCACCCCGCCAGCGCTTTCTTGACCGCCAGAAAATCGCGCCAGGCGAGGCGCTTCTGCAGCGGCTGGCGCAACAGATAAGCGGGATGCAGCGTCGCCAGCGCGCGGATTTCACGCGTGCCGGTGTCGTATTTGAACCAGCGCCCGCGCGTGCGCGTGATGCCTTCCCGGGTGCCGAGCAGGGTCTGGGTCGACGGCTGGCCGAGGCACACCAGAATGTCGGGATCGGCAAGTTCGATCTGGCGGCGGATGAACGGCAGGCAGATCGCGGTCTCCTGCGGCGTCGGCGTGCGGTTGCCGGGCGGCCGCCATGGAATCACGTTGGCGATGTAGGCGCTGGCGCGGTCGAGCCCGATCGCCTCCATCATGCGGTCGAGCAGTTTGCCCGAGGGGCCGACGAACGGCCGGCCCGATAAATCCTCCTCGTAGCCGGGCGCCTCGCCGACGAACATGACGCGACCGTCAGGGTTGCCGTCGGCAAAGACGAGCTGCGTCGCGGTGGCATGCAGCGCGCAGCCACGAAAACTTTCCAGGAGCGCGCGCAGCTCGTCGAGCGTCTTGGCGCTGCCGGCGGCTTGGCGCGCCGCCATGACGGCGACTTCGGGCGGCGGCGGCGCGGACCCGGTCGCCGCCGCGGCGGTGGCCGGAGCAGGGCGCTCCAGCCGGCGCGCCACCGCGCCGCTCACCCGCGCCGGCTTGGGGTCGAGGTCACTCTGCGCGCCGCGCGCTGCCGGCAGCGCCGGCGCGTCCGCCATGCGGTCGACCGGCTGTTCGCCGACGAGCGCATCGGCCCCGGCTTCGAGATAGAAGGCGAGCAGCGCACGGGCCGCTTGGGGATCGAGACTCATGGCCGAGGCGTTTTCATCATTGCGGCGGCGAGTCTATGACGAGGCCGCAAAGCATGAAAGACTTTGGCGGCGAAAGGAGCAAGCCATGACCGAACCGCAAGCGCCGGCGCGCGAGGCCATGGAGTTCGACGTGGTCGTCGTCGGCGCCGGCCCGGCCGGGCTTGCGGCGGCGATCCGGCTCAAGCAGCGCGCGCCGGAGACATCCGTGGTCGTGGTGGAAAAAGGCTCCGAGGTCGGCGCCCATATTCTTTCCGGCGCGGTGATCGACCCGATCGGACTCGATGGCCTTTTGCCGGAATGGCGGGGCGAGGATTCGCTCGTCAAGACGGCGGTGACGGAAGACCGCTTCTACATGCTGGGCCGCTCCGGCGCCTGGCGGCTGCCGAATTTTTTGATGCCGCCGCTCCTTGACAACCACGGCAATTTCATCGCCTCGCTCGGCGATGTCTGCCGCTATCTGGCGCGCAAGGCCGAAGCGCTCGGCGTTGAGATTTATCCGGGATTCGCTGCCGCCGAAACGCTGTTCGATAACGATGCCGTGGTCG
>JASHSE010000456.1 GCA_030036975.1 Xanthobacteraceae bacterium
TCACCGCGGCCGAACGCGGCGCCGGCGGCGGCCACATCCGCTTCAATCTCGCCCGCGGCTCGATGAACAGCCACATCTCGCAGTTCCCGATCGGCACCTACAAGAAGGCGCATGCGCACGGGGCGGGCGCCCACGTCATCGTGCTCTCCGGCGAGGGCTATTCGCTGATGTGGCCGGAAGGCGAGGAGCCGCAGCGCTATGAGTGGGAAGTCGGCACCCTGATCGTGCCGCCCAACATGTGGTTCCACCAGCATTTCAATTCGGGCGCCACGCCAGCGCGCTATCTCGCCTTCAAGCACGAGGGCGTCGCTATTCGCAACGCGCAGGGCGTGCCGAAAGCCTGGATCAGCCGGCGCGTCGGCGGCGATCAGCTCGACTACATCGACGAGAAGCCGGAGATCCGGCGCCTGTTCGCCAGCGAACTGGCCAAGCACGGGGTCTCGCCGCGCATGGACGCGGCCTACGCCAAGGAACAGGCCGACCTCGGCATCAAGACGGCGTAACAGTCATCGTCATTGCCGGGCTTGAGCCGGCAATCTATGCTGGTTTCGAGCAACAAAAGCATGTCGGCCGGGCATTTCCAACCGCACTGAATGCCGCAATTGCCCATAGGCCGCCGGGCCGAGCCCGGCGGTGACCATATCCGGGACAATGAAGCCAGCGCCGTTCGAGTATCACGCGCCGCGGCAACTGAAAGATGCCGCCGAGCTGTTGGCGCGCCTGCCCAACGCCAAGCTGTTGGCGGGCGGGCAATCGCTCGTGCCGATGATGAATTTCCGTTATGTCATCGTCGATCATCTGATCGACCTCGGCAGGCTCGACGAGTTGCGCGGCGTCGCCGTGGTCGACGGCGCGCTGCGCATCGGCGCCATGACGCGCCAGCGCGACCTGGAATTTTCTCCGGAAGTCGCCAAACACTGCCCGCTACTGGCGGAGGCGCTGCGCCACGTCGGCCATCGCCAGACGCGCAACCGCGGCACCATCGGCGGCAGCTTGGCGCACGCCGATCCGGCCGCCGAATTGCCTGCGGTGTGCGCCGCCTATGATGCGACCGTCCACGCTTTGAGCGTCCGCGGCATCCGCCGGATTGCGTTCCGCGAATTCTGCACCGGCTTCATGGCGACGGCGCTGGCGCCAGACGAGATGATCGCGGCGATCGATCTGCCGATCTGGCGGCTCGGCCACGGTCATGGCTTTCACGAATTCTCCCGCCGCCAGGGCGACTTCGCTATTGCGGGCGCCGCCGCGCTGCTCGACGTCGGCGCCGACAACGTGGTGCGGCGCGCGACGCTGACGGTGTTCGGCGTCGCGACTGCGCCGCTGCGGGTCGAAGCCGCCGAAGCGCGGCTCGCCGGCAAACCGCTCGACACCGCCGCGATCCGGGCCGCCGCCGCGGCCGCATGGCTGGTCGAGCCGATTTCCGATATCCATGCCGGCGGCGACTACCGGCGGCACCTGGCGCAAGTGCTGAGCGCCCGCGCGCTCAACGATGCGGCGCGGCGCGCCGGCGTCGAAGCATGAGTTTTGGGCGCATGGGCAAGCAAGCGACGCGCGTCATCGTCAACGGCAAGTCCCACGCCCGCGTGATCGATGCGCGGCTGACGCTGGCCGATTTTCTGCGCCACGAACTCAACCTTACCGGCACCCATCTCGGCTGCGAGCACGGCGTATGCGGCGCCTGCACCGTGCTGGTCGACGGCCGCACGGCGCGCTCCTGCCTGATGTTCGCGGTGCAGGCCAATGGCTGCGCGGTCACGACCGTCGAAGGGTTGGCGCCCGAAGGCCAGCTCTCGGTGCTGCAGCAAGCCTTCATCGATAATCACGGGCTGCAATGCGGCTTCTGCACGCCCGGCATGCTGATGACCTTAACCGAGCTGTTGCGCGATACGCCGGCGCCGAGCGAGCAGGACGTGCGCGAGGCGCTCACCGGCAATCTGTGCCGCTGCACCGGCTATGCGGGAATCGTCGCCGCGGCGCTCGACGCCGCGCAACGTTTGCGCGAAGCGGTCGCCAAGCCGGGATCGCCGTGATGGGCGCCAAACATTTCGGCGCGCGGGTGACGCGGCTTGAGGACCCGGCGCTCCTTGCCGGGCGCGGCCGCTTCGTCGACGACGTGAAGCTGCCCGGCCTGCTGCACGCCTGCTTCGTGCGCTCACCGCACGCGCACGCAAAACTGCGCGGCTGCGACGCCCGCGCCGCCCTGATCATGCCGGGCGTGCACGCGGTCATGACCGCCGACGATTTGCCGGAACCGATGCGCGACACGCCGCTGCCGCTGCTCCTGCCCAATCCGGCGCTGAATGTGCCGCGGACCCAGACCGCGCTGGCGCGCGGCGAAGTCTGCTATGTCGGCCAAGCGGTCGCGGTGGTGGTCGCCGATACACGCTATATCGCCGAAGACGCCGCCGCCGCTTTGGTCGTTCATTATGAGGCGCTGCCCGCGGTCGCCGATTGTCGCGCCGCCGCCGAAGACGGCGGCCCGTGCGCCCAAAGCGATCTGACAACCAACGTCGCCTCGACCTTTTCCCTCGCCTACGGCGACACCGACGCCGCGTTCGCCGACGCGGCGCACGTGTTCCGCGAAGAGCTTTGGCAGCACCGCGGCGGCGGCATGGCGATCGAGACGCGCGCGGTGTTGGCGCACCATGAGTCGGTCTCCGATCTGCTCACCGTCTGGTCGGGCACCCAGACCCCGCATATCGGCCGCCGCATACTGGCGGATCTCATCGGCCGCGACCTGCAATCGATCCGCATGATCGCGCCGGACGTCGGTGGCGGATTTGGGCCGAAGGCGATCTTCTATCCGGAAGAGGCGGTGATACCGGCGGCGGCGCTCAAGCTCGGCCGGCCGGTGAAATGGATCGAGGACCGGCGCGAACATTTTCTGTGCGCGACCCAGGAGCGCGACCAATATTGGGATGTCGCCATCGCGGTCGACGACGACGCCAAAATTCTCGGCCTGCGCGGCCGCATGGTGCACGACACCGGCGCCTATGTGCCGTGGGGCATCGTCATGCCGTATATCGCCGCCTCGACGGTGCCGGGTCCGTATGTGGTGCCGTCGTACCAGCTCGAGACCGTGGTGGTGCTGACCAACAAGGTGCCGACCACGCCGGTGCGCGGCGCCGGCCGCCCGCAGGCGGTGTTTGCCATGGAGCGGCTCATCGACCGCGTCGCCCATGAGCTGAAAATCGACCGCGCCGAAGTGCGCCGCCGCAATCTGATCCAGCCCGAACAAATGCCCTACGAGGTCGGGCTGATGTTCCGCGACGGCAAGCCGCTGGTCTACGACAGCGGCGATTATCCGCGCGGCCAGGACCACGCGCTGGCGCTCGCCGAATACGACGATTTTCGCGAGCGGCAGAAAGCGGCGCTCGAGCAGGGCCGCTTTATCGGCATCGGGCTCGCCAATTACGTCGAAGGCACCGGGCTCGGGCCGTTCGAAGGCGTCACCGTCCGCGTGCTGCCGAGCGGCAAGGTCGCGGTCGCGACCGGCGCCACCAGCCAGGGTCAAGGCACGCGCACCATGCTGTCGCAGATCGTCGCCGAAGCGGTCGGCTGCCGCCTTGACGACGTGGTCATGACCGTCGGCGATACTGCCGCGATTTCCCAGGGCGTCGGCGCTTTTGCCAGCCGCGAGGCCGTCAATGCCGGTTCCTCGGCGCACATCTCTGGCCAGGCAGTACGCCAGCAGCTCATTGCGCTTGCCGCGCGGGCGCTCGGCGCGGAGGAAACCGACATCGATCTGGAAGACGGCGCGGCGATCGCGCAGCGCGGCAATAAGCCGTCGATCACGTTCGGCGACCTGGCGCGGCTGGCGCAGGGCATTCCCGGCGTCTCGCTGCCGGTCGGACAGAGCCCCGGCATCGAGCACACCGCCTATTACGCGCCCCCACAGGCCGCCTATTGCTCCGGCACCCATGTGGCCGAAGTGCAGGTCGACGCCATGACCGGCGGCGTCAAAGTCATCCGTTATACGGTGGCCCACGACAGCGGCCGGGTCATCAATCCGCTGATCGTCGACGGCCAGGTGCAGGGCGGCGTCGCCCACGGCATCGGCAACGCGCTGCTCGAATGGATGCAGTACGACGCCAACGCGCAGCCGCTCACCACTTCGTTCGCCGATTACATGCTGCCGATGGCGACCGACGTGCCGACCTGCGCCATCGCCCACGTCGAAACCGTCAATCCGCTCAATCCGCTCGGCGTCAAGGGCGCCGGCGAAGGCGGCACCATTCCGGCGCCGGCCGCGATCGTCGCGGCGATCGAAGACGCGCTAGCGCCGTTCGGCGTGCGCTTTGCCGAAACGCCGCTGACGCCGGAGCGCATCGTCGCCACTTTGCGCGCCGCGGGCGCCTATGACAGGCTGTTCGCCGGATGAGCCTTGCATGTCCCGCTCGTGCCCGCGAAAGCGGGACCCAGCGCATTAACCAACTGGATGCCCGCTTGCGCGGGAATGAGCGGACAAGGAGAACCGCACCGCGATGAACGACCCGCAGACCCAAGCCGAGACCACCCCGTTCTGGCGCTTCTCCCTGCATTTTTATCGCCACCAGGGCGTCTCGGATGCCTGCATCGCGCTTCAAGATAAACGGGGCGTCGACGTCAATCTGCTGCTGTTTCTGTTCTGGCTCGCCGATGACGGGCGGCTCCTTTCGACCGACGAGGTCCGAAAGCTCGATGACGCGGTGCGCGATTGGCGCAACCTGACCATCGTGCCGATCCGCGACACGCGCCGCAAACTCAAAGGCGCGCGCACCATCGTCGATCCGGTGGCGCAGGAAGTGTTCCGCAATAAAGTGAAAGCAGTGGAGCTCGATGCCGAGCGTTTGCAACAGGCGGCTTTGTTCGCGTTCACCCAGCGCGGACCGCTCGGCCGCAACGCCGACCCGCAAGCCGCCGCGCGCGGCAACCTCACGGCCTACGAGCCCGTCATCGGCGCAAGCTTTGCCAAGAGCGCTGTCGATGTGCTGTTGGCGGCCTTCGATGCGATCGAACACGGCGCCTTCGCGGCCGTGCCGATCGTCGCCGGGCGGGAGTGAGGACGGCCATGGCCAAACAAACGGGGCGGCTGATCGTCGGCATTTCCGGCGCGTCGGGCACGATCTACGGCGTGCGGCTCCTGGAAATGCTGCGCCACGCCGAGATCGAGACCCATCTCGTCATGAGCAAGTCGGCGGAGATGACGCTCGCCTACGAGACCGATCTCAAGCCCAAGGACGTGCGCGCGCTCGCCTGCGTGCACTATCCGAACTCCGACATCGGCGCGGCGATTTCCTCCGGCTCGTTTCCGACCATGGGCATGGTGATCGCGCCGTGCTCGATCCGCACCATGAGCGAGATCGCCTGCGGCGTCACCGCTTCGCTCCTTTCGCGAGCCGCGGACGTGGTGCTCAAGGAGCGGCGCCGCCTCGTGCTGGCGCTGCGCGAGACGCCGCTGCACGTCGGGCATCTGCGCAACATGACGACGCTGGCGGAAATTGGCGCCGTGGTGGCGCCGATCGTGCCGGCGTTCTACAACCGGCCGAAGACGGTCGACGACATCATCAATCACACCTGCGGGCGGCTCCTTGACCTGTTCGGCATCGACACCGGCGTGGTGAAGCGCTGGAAAGGCGGCCCGGCCGAGGAGTGAAGCGCGTCTTGATCATCGTCCTCACCCTGAGGCGCTCGGCGCGTAGCGCCGAGCCTCGAAGGGCGAGGCATCCAGATCGGCTGTAGCCGATCTGGACAATAAAGTGCCGAAATCGGGCAAGCCCGATTTCGGTGCGCCTCGGCCTGCATCCTTCGAGGGCCGCTTCGCGGCCGCCTCAGGATGAGGTCAACTGTTGACGCGTCTGGTATAAGATCGTGCCACAAATGTGAGAGGACAAACACCATGGACCAGAAACGCTACGACATCGGGCTTGCCAAGCGCCGCAAGGTATTGGGCGAAGCTTATGTCGACCGCGCGCTGCAAAACGTCGACGATTTCAATCGCGACTTTCAGCGCCTGCTCACCGAATATTGCTGGGGCGAGACCTGGGGCGACGAAACCCTGAAACCGCGCGAGCGTTCCATCCTCAATCTCGGCATGATCGCCGCGCTTGGCAAAATGGAAGAGTTCGCCACGCACGTGCGCGGCGCGCTCAACAATGGCCTCACCCCGAACGAAATCCGCGCCGCGCTGACGCAGGTCACGATCTATTGCGGCGCCCCGATCGGCGTCGATTGCTTCCGCGTCGCGCGGCCGATCATCGCCGAGCATGAGAAGAACAAGAAATAAGGCAGCGCCAGTGCCCGGCCTGTGCCAAGCCACGACGATCCGGAAGTTCAGCCCATGCTCGATCAACCAGCCCAAAGCCGCGCCAACCAACAAAAAGCCGGGCCACCGCTCGATTTCCAGGAGCATCTGGCGCGGCTCGAGGCCGATGGGCTGCTGGTGCGCGTCGAACGGCCGATCAACAAGGACACCGAGCTGCATCCGCTGGTGCGCTGGCAGTTTCAGGGCGGGCTTGGCGAAGACGAACGCCGCGCGTTTCTGTTCACCAACGTGATCGATGCCGCAGGCCGCTGCTACGACGTGCCGGTGGCGATCGGCGCGCTCGCGGCTTCGGCGCGCATTTACGCCATCGGCATGGGCCGAAAGGTGGAAGAAATCGGCGATGCATGGATGCGGGCGATCGCGCATCCCATCGCGCCGGTCGAAGTGACAGCAGCACCGTGCCAAGAAGTCGTCCTCACCGGCGACGCGCTGCGCCAGCCGAACGGCGGGCTCAAAGCGCTGCCGGTGCCGATCTCGACGCCCGGTTACGACGCCGCGCCTTATCTGACCGCGACGCTGTGCATCACCGCCGATCCGGACACCGGCATCCGCAACATGGGCACCTACCGGGCGGCGCTGAAGGCGACCGACCGGCTCGGCGTGCGCATGGCGGCGCGGGTCGGCGGCGCCGGCGGCTACGTGCATTGGCAGAAATACCGCAAGCGCAAGAAGCCGATGCCGATCGCGATCGTGGTCGGCTGCGCCCCGGTGGTGATGTTCACCGGGCCGCAAAAGCTGCCGGTCGACCGCGACGAGATGGCGGTGGCGGGCGGGCTCGCCGGCACGCCGATCCGCACCGTCAGGTGCAGGACCGTCGATCTGCAGGTGCCGGCCGATGCCGAGCTCGTGGTCGAAGGGCTGATCGATCCGGAACTGCTCGAGCCCGAAGGGCCGTTCGGCGAAAGCCACGGCCATGTCGCGCTCGAAGGCTTCAACATGTCGATGCAGGTCACTGCGATCACGCGCAAGCGCGCGCCGGTCTTTACCTCGATCCTCAGCGAAGTGACCCCGAGCGAATCGAGCGTGATGAAGCGCGTCGCCTACGAGCCGCGCTATCTCGCGCACCTGCGCGATACGCTGTCGATCAAGGGCGTGCGCCGCGTGGTCATGCACGAGCCGCTGACCAATTTGCGCACCGTCATGTTCGTGCA
>JASHSE010000457.1 GCA_030036975.1 Xanthobacteraceae bacterium
GCAGCGTCGTGATGGGCAATCCGAACTTTTGACGCAGTAAGACTAAGCGGGCAGCGGAAACGAGCCTCGAAGCGCTCCGGCCGCATCACTTCGACGGTCGCCTCGATATGGCTTTAATGACTGATATGAATTGCACCTACGATCTTAGATTATGCGTATAAAATTGACAAACAAAAATTGTGAAGTCGCGGCGAACACGTCCAGCGCTCCGCGCACGATCTCATGCTGCTCTGCGGCGCGCATCTTTGATGATCACCTCGCGGCATCGCGCTCGGATAGATCTATCGATTGATCCCGCAACGAAGCAAAAGCGCGACTTTAAAGTTGTCCATCACGCCGTTTTTTGAATTTTCAACCCCAGCTCGGCGATCATGCGCTCGCGCATGATGAATTTCTGGATCTTGCCGGTCACCGTCATGGGAAATTCGTCGACGAACTTGATGTAGCGCGGCACCTTGTAGTGGGCGATCTGGCCGCGGCAGAAGGCGCGGATTTCCTCCTCGCCGGCGCTCATGCCGGGGCGCAGCCGCACCCAGGCGCAAATCTCCTCGCCGTAGCGGTCGTCCGGCACGCCGATGACCTGGACGTCCTGGATCTTCGGGTGGCGATAGAGAAACTCCTCGATCTCGCGCGGATACACGTTCTCGCCGCCGCGGATCACCATGTCCTTGATGCGGCCGACGATGTTGCAATAGCCCTCGGCGTCGATGGTGGCGAGGTCGCCGGTGTGCATCCAGCGCGCCGCGTCGATGGCCTCGCGGGTGCGCTCCTCGTCGCCCCAATAGCCAAGCATGACGCAATAGCCGCGCGTCAAGAGTTCGCCCGGCGCGCCGGGCGGGACGATGCGGCCTTGGGTGTCGACGATCTTGACCTCGATGTGCGGCTGAATGCGCCCGACCGTGGCGACGCGGCGTTCCAGCGGGTCCGCGGTCGAGCTTTGGAACGACACCGGGCTCGTTTCGGTCATGCCGTAGGCGATGGTGATCTCGGAGAGGTGCATCTTGTCGACGGCGCGCTTCATCACCTCGATCGGGCACGGCGAGCCGGCCATGATGCCGGTGCGCAGGCTGGTGAGATCGAAGCGGGCAAAGTCCGCATGGTCGAGCTGGGCGATGAACATGGTCGGCACGCCGTGCAGCGCGGTGCAGCGCTCCTGCGCCACGGTCTCCAGCGTGGTCAGCGCATCGAAGCCCTCGCCGGGAAACACCATGCAGGCGCCGTGGGTCACCGCGGCGAGGTTGCCCAGCACCATGCCGAAGCAATGATAGAGCGGCACCGGAATGCACAGCCGGTCGGCCGGCGACAGCCGCATCGCCTCGCCGATGAAGAAGCCGTTGTTGAGGATGTTGTGATGCGACAGCGTCGCGCCTTTGGGAAAGCCGGTGGTGCCCGAGGTGAACTGGATGTTGATCGGCTCGTCGAACTGCAACAGCGGCGCCAGTTCGGCGATGCGTTTGTGTTCGGCGGCGCCGCCGCGGCCGGCTACCTCGGCAAAGCGCAGGCAGCCGGCGTGGTTTGCTTCGCCGAGTGCGACAACCGCGCGCAATGCGGGGAGCCGCGCCGATTCGAGCTTGCCCGGGGTGGCGCGCGCAAGCTCCGGAGTGAGCTCGCGCAGCATGCCGATATAATCCGAAGTCTTGAAACGCTCCGCCAGGACCAGCGCCTTGCAGCCGACTTTGTTGAGCGCGTATTCGAGCTCGGTCACCCGATAGGATGGATTGATGTTGACCAGGATGAGCCCGGCTTTGGCGCTGGCGAATTGCGTGAGCACCCATTCACTGTTGTTGGGCGACCAGATGCCGATGCGATCGCCGGGGGCAAGCCCGAGGGTCAGCAGTCCGGCGGCGAGCCGATCGACCGCCGCCTTGAGCTCCGCATAGCTCATCCGCACCTTCTGGTGCCGCACCACCAGCGCCGGCCGCTCCGCCCATTGGGCGGCGGCCGCATCGAAGAACCGGCCGATGGTTTCGCCAATGAGCGGCTTGTCGCTCGCCCCATGGACGTAACTCTGCGTGAGCGATTGCACGCGTCTCCTCCCTTTTGTGCTAAGTATAACACCTACCGCAGGGTACGAAAACGCATCAATCGCTGCGTCGTGGCATTCGGGTATCTAAAGGCATGGTCCCGATGAGCAAGCTTGGCAAACGCCTGCTGCGCGCTGCACGAGAGGGCCGCTCGATCGCTCGTGGCGAAGCCGTGCGATCGACTTATCGTGTTCATGAGCCTGCGGACCTTGAGGCGCGCGAAGTTCCCGGATCGCCTTCACCCGGTAAGGAGGGGTCCAATCAGCTCCCGCGCCGCCGCACCCGCCGCACCAGATAATCGAAATTGATCTGGAACTGCTCGGGCTGGCCGATTTCGCTCTTCAGCTTGGCGATATCGTCTGCCGAAAATTCCGGCGTCGGATCGCCGGCCGCCTCGACGGCGAGCTGAACCATGGCGGCGTTCTCCAGCATGATGGCGCCGACCACGGCTTCGGCGATGTCCTTTCCGGTCACCACCGGCCCGTGATTTTTCAGGAGCACGGCGCGGTGCTCCCCGAGCGCCTCGGCGACGCCGGCGCCGAGCGCATGGCTGCGGATCAGCGCGATCGTGCCGGTATAGCGGCCGAGCGCGCCGGCGAACAGCGCGCCGGGTTGGCTATAGGCGCGCATCGGCCGGCCGGTCGACGACAGCGCCACCGCATAGGGCGAATGGGTGTGGATGACGCAATTGACGTCGGCGCGCGCCTTGAAGATTTCCGAATGAATGTAAACCTCGCTGTGCCGGCGCGCCGCGCCGGCGACGACGTTGCCCTCGAGATCGATGGTCAGGATGTTGGCATGAGTGATCTCGTCGAGGCCCATGCTGTGCGGCTTCATGAAGAACAGTTTCGGCTCGCCGGGCACGCGCACCGAAATATGGCCGCGGGTGAAATCGTCGTGGCCCTCGGCGACCAGAACCTTGCCGGCCAGGATCAATTGCTGCTTGATGTCGCGGCGCGCTTTTGTCGTAGTCTTCGCCATCTCCCCTCGCCTGCAATGCCTGCTTTCTGCTGATGTCAATGCCCCTCATGATGCTGCGTCGCCAGCCCTGCTGCAATAGAATGGGCCGCATCCGCCGCTGTGAAGCTGTCGTCTCATGAGCCCGCAAAAACCGACCTTCATCGACCGGCACGGCTTGTGGACTGACGACGAGCGCCGTCAGGCCGAAGAGGTCAAGCGCCGGGTCGAGGCGGAAAAACTGCGCTATGTGCGGCTCGCCTGGAGCGACACCCACGGCTATTCGCGGGCAAAGACGCTCACCGTGCCGGCTTTCCTCTCGGCGTTGAGCGGCGGCTACAATATCGGGGTCGCCACCACCACGCTGGACTCGGCGGGCGCGCGCGTCTTCGCCTCGTTCACGCGCGGCGGCGGCATGGGGCTCGACGAGATGACCGGCTCGCCCAATCTCACGGTGGTGGCCGATCCCTCGACGTTCCGCATGCTGCCCTGGGCGCCCGGCGTCGGCTGGGTGTTGTGCGACGAGTATTTCAACGATGGGCGGCCGTTCCATTTCGCGCCGCGGCAGTTGTTGCGCAAGGCGCTGCGCAAGCTGGCGGCGCACGGCTACGGCAGCATCATCGGCACCGAGATCGAATGGTATCTGCTGCGCGTCGCCGACGCGCAGTTGGGCGACGACAATATCGGCGCGCCCGGAACGCGCGGCCGGCCGATCCACACGGTGCCGGCCGAGCCGGGCTATCACTATCACTCCGAATCCAACATGGATTTGATGCAGGGCGTGTTCGACGCGCTCGGCGACGCGTTCGACGCGCTCGGGCTGGGGCTGCGCTCGATCGAGAACGAATGGGGCCCCGGCCAGGTCGAGTGCACCTTCGCGCCGCGCGGCGCGCTCGAGGCCGCCGACAACGCGTTCTTGTTCCGCACCGCCACGCGGCAGATCTGCCGCCGCCTCGGCACCTTCGCGAGCTTCATGTGCCGGCCGGCGCTGAAGGGCTTTTATGCCAGCGGCTGGCACCTGCATCAGTCGCTGGTCGATGCCGCGAGCGGCAAAAATCTGTTGGCGCCGCACCGGGCAGGCGAGCCGCTGTCGGTGCTCGGCCTGCACTATCTCGCCGGCATCCTTCACCATGCCGTGCCGAGCACCGCGTTCGCGACGCCGACCGTGAACGGCTACCGGCGCTTTCGCGCCAACTCGCTGGCGCCGGACCGGGCCGGCTGGGCTAACGATAATCGCGGCGCCATGATCCGCGTGCTCGGCGGCGTCGACGATCCGGCGACGCGGCTGGAAAATCGCGCCGGCGAACCCGCGGCGAACCCTTATCTCTATATCCTGTCGCAAGTGGTGACCGGCCGCGCCGGCATCGAGGGCAAGCTTAAGCCGCCGCCGGCCGACGACGCGCCCTACGCGGCGGAACGCCCGCTCCTGCCCAAGAGCCTGCCGCAGGCGCTCGATGCGCTCGACCGGGAGCCATTGTTCCGGCGCGAGCTCGGCGATATTTTTGTCGACTACTTCGTCAAGCTCAAGCGCAGCGAATGGACGCGCTACCAACGCTGGGCGGAGGAAACCGGCGCCTCGCTGCAAAGCGACGAGCCGAGCGAATGGGAGCAGAATGAATATTTCGATTTCTTCTGAATTGGGCGAATAGCGAATGGCGAATAGCGAATAAGGGCGTCGAAAATGATGTCTCGAATGACCGATTTATCGCCATTCGCTATTCGCTATTCGCGCCAGTGGCGATACTCATAGGCGCAGCTAGGGAGCGTTTCATGACGGCGTTTGAAAAAGTCGCTCCCCCGCAAGGTCGGCTCGACGTTACCGCGCTGTACGACTGGGACTATCTGGTCCAGGAGGACCGCGCGCATCGGCTGATCTATACCGATCCCGCGATCTTCGAAGTCGAGATGACGCGCGTGTTCGGCGGCACCTGGACCTATCTGGCGCACGAAAGCGAAATTCCGAACGCGAACGATTTTATCACCCGCCGGCTCGGCTTGCGTCCGCTCATCGTCGTGCGCGACACCGCGAATAAAATCCGCGCGCTATACAACCGCTGCACCCATCGCGGCACCACGCTGTGCCGCTGGGACAAGGGCAACGCCAAGTCGTTCCAATGCCCCTATCACGGCTGGAATTTCCTCAACACCGGCAAGTTGCGCGGCGTGCCGTGGCCGGACGGCTATGCCGAGGACATGCGCGATCCGAAATACAATCTGGCCCAGGTGCCGCGCGTCGAATCCTATCGCGGCTTCATCTTCGGCACGCTCAACCTCGACGCGCTGCCGCTTGCCGAGCATCTCGGCCCGATCGCGCAGATCATCGACGAATGGCTCGACCGCAATCCCGGCGGCAAGGTCGTGGTCTGCGAGGCCAACCGCTTCCGCTTCAAGGGCAATTGGAAGCTCGCCTACGATAATTCCTGCGACGGCTATCACGTCGCCTATTCGCACCGCTCGCTGCTCGAGACCGAGAACCGCTTCGCCGGCGCCAACGCCAAGGGCATGGCCTATTACCGCAACTCGCCCGACACGCAGCCGATGTACATGCGCTACACCGGCCACGGCAATCATTTCAAGGACAAGCGGCCGAACCTGGAGAAGCGCCCCGGCGGCCTGTGGGCGCTGGAAAGCGCGCATCCCGGCATGGAGCATTACGAAGCCGAATTTTTACGCCGCTACGGCGAGCGCGCCTTCGCGCTGCTCGATCTCGCCGGCTCGGAGCCGGTCAACATCAACGTGTTTCCCAATTTCTCGCTGCTCGGCAATCATATCCAGGTGTTCGAGCCGCTGTCCGTCGGCGAGACCAACGCTATCTGGTATGGCACCATGGTGGTCGACGACGGCACTTTGGGTGAAGCGGCCGTGACCGACATCAACGCGCTGCGTATGCGCACCCAGGAGGGATTTCCGAATTTCGGCGAAGTCGACGACATCGCGAATTTCGAGCAGATCCAGTGCGGGCTCATGGCGGTCGAGGACGAATGGGTCTACATGCACCGCGGGCTGGGCGTCCCGGGCCGCATCCAACGCCATGACGACGGCACCATCACCGCGCCGGCGACCGACGAGGCGTTCATGCGCGAGCATTTCAAGGAATGGAAGCGGTTGATGAAGTCGCCGCACAACCTCGCCATCGCGCGCGAGCCGTGATATGCAAGTCTGCTGGAGCAAAATGATTTTGGATTGGTTCGAGCCTAGGCCGTGCTTGTTTCACCTCTCCCCGGAGGGGCGAGGTCGAGCGAGCGCAGCGAGCGAGGGTGAGGGGTTCGGAAGTTTCAGAAAAATTTGCAACATCCGAACCCCCTCACTCCAACCCTCTCCCCTCCGGGGAGAGGGAGCGCACTGCGCCATACCCACGGCCCCAACCTAAAATCATCATAGTTTCAATTCCGTCGATGACATGAACGCGCCGGCGACAAACCCGAAGGACAGCGATCCGTCGCGCAGCTCCTATTACGTCAACGACGCCTTCTACCGCGAGCTGATCGGCAATTTCACCGGCTGGCAGGACGATGCGCGCGCCGTCGCCGATGCGGCCGTTCGCGACGAATTCCGCCGCCTGCTCGAGCGCGAGGCGCGGCTGCTCGACCAGCTGCGTTACGACGACTGGCTCGCGATGTATGCCGCCGAATGCATCTACTGGGTGCCGTCGACGCCGCAGGCCGGCGATCCGCGCCGCGAGATTGCCGTGATGTTCGACGACCGCCGCCGGCTCGAGGACCGCGTCTACCGGCTGCGCACCGGCTTCGCCTGGTCGCAGGCGCCGGCCTCGCGCACGGTGCGGCTCGTCAGCAATGTCGAGGTCTTTGCCTCCGCAAGCGACGCCGCGCGCATGCTGCGCTCCAACTTTCTCATCAGCGAATTCTGGGGCAACGAAACGCGCGTGCTTACCGGCTGGGCCGGCCACCGCGTCGTGCGCGCCGGCGCCGGCTGGAAGATTCAAGCGAAGCAGGTCAATCTCATCGACTGCGATCAATGCATCCGCAATCCGAGCATTATTCTTTAACCTGTAACTCGACCTATGCACCCGTCATCCTGAGGTGCTCGGCGCGCAGCGCCGAGCCTCGAAGGACGACGGCCCCAGCGCCTCGGCCCGCATCCTTCGAGGCTCGCGGAATTTACCATCGGGCCGGCCCGGGGTCCCCATCGCGCAAGCGCGATGGGGTGCCCCTCTTCGGGCCGGGACCCGTTGGCTCGCAATGACGATTCAGCATCGTCGGGAAATGCTCTAGACCGGCGTCGCGCGATATTGACACACGGCGCCAGAGCCGCGATTTGACAGGTCATCGCCACCGTCGATCGGGCAGGTTCCCCATGTCCTCCGCCGCCGCCGCAACATCAGAGCGCGCAAGGCGCATTCCGCTGCGTGATTTCTTCCGCAACCCGGAACGCGCCGGTTTCCAGATCTCGCCAGACGGCAACACGCTGTCGTTCATGCAGCCCTATCAGAACCGAATGAACGTCTTCGTGCAGCCGCGCGCCGGCGGCCAGCCGGTGCGCCTTACCAGCGAGACCGAGCGCGACGTCGCCGGCTATTTCTGGAAAGGCTCGCGCCGCATCGTTTATCTGAAGGATTTCAAGGGCGACGAAAATTTCCATCTCATGGCAGTCGACGTCGCCGGCGGCGATCCGGCCGATCTCACCCCGTTCGACAAGGTGCGCGCCCTGATCGTCGACGACCGCTATGATGATGACGACGAAATGATCGTCGGCCTGAATAGGCGCAACGCCGAGCTGTTCGACGCCTATCGCCTCGATCTCAACACCGGAGAGCTCACGCTCGTTGCCGAAAATCCGGGCAACGTCACCAGCTGGGTTACCGATCACTCGGGCTGTATCCGGCTTGCCATCGTCACCGACGGCGTGAGCACCAGCATCCTGCACCGGCCGAACGCCGGCACGGCGTTCCAGACCGTCATCACTACCGATTTCAAGGAACAGATCCAGCCGCTGTTCTTCGATTTCGACAACAAGTTCTTGTTCGCCTCTTCCAATATCGGCCGCGACAAATCGGCGATCGTCCGCCTCGATCCCGCCACCGCGAAGGAGGACAGCGTCATCTTTGCGCATCCCGAGGTCGACGTCGCCGGCCTCGATTGGTCGCGCAAGCGCAAGGTGTATACGGAGGCGCAGTTCATCACTTGGCGGCGCGAGCGCAAGTTCTTCGATGGCGAAACGGAAACGATTTTTGCCGAGCTGACGCGCCGCCTGCCCGGCTACGAGATCGATCTGCAGGGCGCCAACCGCGACGAAGACATTTTCGTGGTTGCGGCCTGGAACGACCGCACCCAAGGCGTCCGTTATCTCTACCAGCGGCAGCCAGGCCGGCTCACCAAGCTCGCCGAGATCGCGCCATGGCTCGACGAGAACGAGCTCGCCGAGATGCGGCCGATCAGCTACCGGTCGCGCGACGGGCTCACCATCCAGGGCTACCTCACGCTGCCGCGCGACGGCGGCAGCAACCTGCCGCTTGTCGTTCATCCGCACGGCGGCCCGTGGGCGCGCGACGTCTGGGGCTATAACCCCGAAGTGCAGTTTCT
Organism: Xanthobacteraceae bacterium; assembly: GCA_030036975.1. Classification (GTDB taxonomy): domain Bacteria; phylum Pseudomonadota; class Alphaproteobacteria; order Rhizobiales; family Xanthobacteraceae; genus BOG-931. The sequence goes on from JASHSE010000457.1 coordinate 8,522, forward strand.
CGCCAACCGCGGCTATGCGGTCCTGCAGATGAACTTCCGCGGCTCGGTCGGCTACGGCCGTTCGTTCTGGGAAGCAAGCTTCCGGCAGTGGGGCAAGACGATGCAGGACGATATCTCGGACGGCGTCAAATACGCGGTCGAACAGGGCATCGCCGATCCGAACCGGATCGCCATTTATGGCGCCAGCTACGGCGGCTATGCGACGCTCGCTGGCCTTGCCTTCACGCCGGAACTGTACGCCTGCGGCGTCGATTTCGTCGGCGTGTCGAACCTGTTCACGTT
>JASHSE010000458.1 GCA_030036975.1 Xanthobacteraceae bacterium
GCATCGGCGACGAGCGGCTCAAGAAGGTGCCGAAGGACCTCGATCTGAAGCCGTACCGCGACGAGCACGACGACGATCTGCTGTGGCGGATGCTCAAGAGCGTGCGCGCCGGCAAATGCCCGAAAGGCATTCACGTGCACGATCTCGAAGAAGCGATCAAAAGCCTGCGCAGCCACGTGCGACGGCACGAGACGGCGGCCAGCGCGCGGTCGGCTGCGATCCGCCGCGCGGCGGGATAAGCCGGCCCTGCGTCGTCTGTTGTCATGACACCTGCCGCCCGGCTTGCCGCCGCCATCGAAGTCTTTGCCGACATCGAGACGCGGCGCCGGCCGGCGGCCGACGCGCTGAAGGATTGGGGACTGTCGCATCGCTTTGCCGGCTCCGCCGACCGCGCCGCGATCGCCGGCCTCGTTTACGACGCGCTGCGCCGCAAAGCGTCTTCGGCCTGGCTCATGGGCGCGCAAACGCCGCGCGCGGCGCTCATCGGGATGCTGCAGCGCGAACGCGGCCTCGACGGAGAAGCCGTCGCGGCGCTGTGCAGCGGCGCACGCTTTGCGCCGGCGCCGCTCACTGACGCCGAGCGCGCCGCGCTGTCGTCCGAAGCGCTGACGAACGCGCCGCCGTTCGCGCTCGGCGATTATCCGGAATGGCTCGATCCGCATTTGGCCCGCGTGTTCGGCGAAGATCGGGCCGCCGAGGGCGCCGCGCTTGCCACGCGCGCGCCGCTCGATCTGCGCGTCAACACGCTCAAGGCCGAGCGCGACGAAGTTGCGCCGAAGCTGGCGCATCTCGGCGCCGAGCCGACGCGCTGGTCGCCGCTTGGCTTGCGCATCCGCCTCGGCGCCGATGCCAAGAACCCGGCGATCCATGCCGAGCCGCCGTTTCGCAAGGGCGAAATCGAAGTCCAGGACGAAGGCTCGCAGCTCGCCGCGCTATTGACGCACGCCAGGCCCGGCGAGCAGGTCGTCGATCTCGCGGCCGGTGCCGGCGGCAAGACTTTGGCGCTCGCCGCCATGATGGAGAATCGCGGCCAGATTTACGCGACCGACATCGACAAGCGCCAGCTGGTGCCGATTCACGAGCGCCTGCTCCGCGCCGATGTCCGTAACGTCCAGGTGAGGACACCGCGGGGGTCTGCTTCCATTGCGCTGCCCGCAAGTGGGGCAGGGCTGGGCTGGGGCCTCGCCGATCTCGCCGGCAAAGCCGATCTCGTCATCATCGACGCACCGTGTACCGGCACGGGCACGTGGCGGCGCAATCCGGACGCCAAATGGCGCGTCCGCCCCGGCGCGCTGGCGGAGCGCGTCAAGGAGCAGGCAGTGCTGCTCGACCGCGCTGCGGCGCTGGTCAAGCCGGCGGGCCGCATCGCCTATATCACCTGCTCGGTGCTCGCCGATGAAAACGCCGACCAGGTGCGCGCTTTCATCGACCGTGCCCGCGATTTTGCCGTGGAAAACCCGACGGAAACCGCCAAGGCGCTCGGCGAGCGCGGCTATCTTTTCACGGCAGCCGCGCTTATATCCGCCGAGGGCCTTTTGATGACGCCGCGGCGCACCGATACCGACGGCTTTTTTGTCAGTCTGTTGCGGCGCTCGGCATGACGGCGCTGGCATCGGCTCGACAGCCTGCGGCGCTTGCCATAAAACCCGCCATGGCGACTCACGACAAAATTCTCATCGTCGATTTTGGCTCGCAGGTGACGCAGCTGATCGCGCGGCGCGTGCGCGAGGAACGCGTCTATTGCGAGATCGTGCCGTTCCAGAAAGCCGAAGCCGCTTTTGCCGAACTCAAGCCGAAGGGTGTGATCCTGTCCGGCGGCCCCGCGTCCGTGCACGAAAAGAACGCGCCGCTGGCGCCGCCTGCGATTTATCAGTCAGGCGTGCCGGTGCTCGGCATCTGCTACGGCGAGCAGGCCATGGTGCAGCAGCTCGGCGGCAAAGTCGAAGGCGGCCACCATCGCGAATTCGGCCGCGCCGAAGTCGAAGTGGCCAAGCCGTCGTTGCTCACCGATGGCGTGTGGGAGGTCGGCCAACGCTATCCGGTGTGGATGAGCCATGGCGATCGCGTCACCCGGCTGCCCGAAGGTTTTGCGGCGACCGGCACTTCGCCGAACGCGCCGATCGCCATGATCGCCGACGACGAGCGCAAGTTCTACGCCACCCAATTCCATCTCGAAGTCGTGCACACGCCGCACGGCGCGGCGCTATTGCGCAATTTCGTGCGCAAGATTGCCGGCTGCCGCGGCGACTGGACCATGCGCGCCTTCAAGGAGGAGGCGATCGAAAAAATCCGCCGCCAAGTCGGCAGGGGTAAAGTGATCTGCGGCCTGTCCGGCGGCGTCGACTCCGCGGTCGCCGCCGTGCTCATCCACGAGGCGATCGGCGACCAGCTCACCTGCGTGTTCGTCGACCACGGGCTCCTTCGCCTCGGCGAGGGTGAGCGCGTGGTCGCGCTGTTTCGCGGCCATTACAACATTCCGCTCGTCCATGTCGAAGCTGAGGAGCTCTTTCTCAAACAGCTGGCCGGCGTCACCGATCCGGAGCAGAAGCGCAAAACCATCGGCAAGCTGTTCATCGACGTGTTCGAGGCCGAAGCCCAAAAGATCGGCGGCGCGCAGTTTCTGGCCCAGGGCACGCTCTATCCCGACGTGATCGAAAGCGTGTCGTTCACCGGCGGCCCGTCGGTCACCATCAAATCGCACCACAATGTCGGCGGCCTGCCCGAGCGCATGAACCTTAAGCTGGTCGAGCCGCTGCGCGAATTGTTCAAGGATGAAGTGCGCGCGCTCGGCCGCGAACTCGACCTGCCCGACGCCTTCGTCGGCCGCCATCCGTTTCCCGGACCCGGCCTCGCCATCCGCTGCCCCGGCGAGATCACCCGCGAGAAACTCGACATCCTGCGCCTCGCCGACGACATCTTCATCGAAGAAATCCGCCGTGTCGGGCTCTACGAAGACATCTGGCAAGCCTTCGCCGTGCTCCTGCCGGTGTGCACCGTCGGCGTCATGGGCGACTACCGCACTTACGATGCCGTCGTGGCGCTGCGCGCCGTCACCTCGACCGACGGCATGACCGCGGATTTTTACCCCTTCGACGCTGCGTTTCTCGGCACCGTCGCGACGCGCATCATCAACGAGGTCAAGGGCGTCAACCGCGTCGTCTACGACGTGACCTCGAAGCCGCCGGGGACCATCGAGTGGGAGTGATCGACGGCCTGACGCAGTTTACTGAACGGGATACGATTTGATGAAATCCAAACGCCGAAGCCTGAATTCCACGACCATCCCGAGCAAGGAACCTAAGCTCTCGCGCACCCATGCGCCGACTGGTCTGTCGCCGGTGGAATGGCAACGCGGCCTGCGCCGCCAGTTCGGCCGCGAGCAGGCCTTTGGGCTTGAGAATCTGACAAACGAACCATTTTTTTCCGAGTTTCGGGTCAGCAACCCCGCCTCGAAATCGAACTACCGCGTGGCGATCCGTGGTAAAGGGCCGAGCGGCAATTTCTGCTCGTGCCCCGATTATGCGACGAGCGAACTCGGCACCTGCAAGCACATCGAATTCACCCTCGCGCAGCTGGAGAACAAGCCCGGCGCCAAGGCGGCGTTCGCGCGCGGCTACCGGCCGGCGTTTTCCGAGCTGTTTCTCCGCAACGAGGGCAAGCGCCGCATCCATTTCCGGGCGGGAACGGATTGCCCGCCCGCGCTGCGTGAGGCCGCCGCTTCATTGTTCGACGCCGATCATGACGGGATGCTGGCGGATGACCGCCTGGATGAACTTGACTCGTTCATGGCCGCAGCATCGAAGTCGGGCCACGAGTTTCGCGCGTATGACGACGCGCTCGATTTCATTGCGGGCAGGCGCGACGCGGAGCGCCGAGCCGCGACGCTTGAGGAGCTGTTCCCGCTCGGCGCCGCCGACCCCGGGCTCGGGAAGCTGCTGACCGTTCCGCTCTATCCCTATCAGGCCGAAGGCGCGCTGTTCGTCGTACGGGCCGGCCGGGCGCTGATCGGCGACGACATGGGGCTGGGCAAGACCATCCAGGCGATTGCCGCGGCGGAACTATTGGCCCGGCATTTCGGCGTAGCGAAGGTGCTGGTGATCTGCCCGACCTCGCTCAAGTACCAGTGGCAAAGCGAGATCAT
>JASHSE010000459.1 GCA_030036975.1 Xanthobacteraceae bacterium
CGTCGAGCTCGTTGATTTGTTCGGCAAGCGCCTTCACGGTGCACCTTCCTGCTGCCGCAGCCCCGCACAAATGGTTACTCGCGAGGTCATCTTATTAATCGCTTGTTTACCCGGGCCATTAATCATCGCGGTGTCGCCCTTGCGGCCAAAGGACCTCGCCGCCTCGCAAAGGAGGCGAGTCGTATGAATCGGTTAGCGGCGAAAGTTAACCTCTGACATGAATGCTCGCGTGGCTAAAAAACCACTATCACGCAACATCTTAAGGCGATTCGAGCCGATTCGCCAAGGGCTTGCGTGCGCAAAAGAATCAGGTTTTGTTAACCATCGCGTCGCTAGTGTGCCGAATCAGTTCTTCGAGGGCGTTTCTCCGAGGGCGCTTCTTGGGGCCGCCGCTGCGGGCGTGCCGACCTTGAGCCCGCGCGGCGAGGAAGGGGACTGGCATGCGCGTATTGCTGATTGAAGACGATCGCGCCACCGCGCAATCGATCGAGTTGATGCTCAAATCCGAGAGCTTCAACGTCTACACCACGGACCTCGGCGAAGAAGGCGTCGATCTCGGCAAAATCTACGACTACGATATCATTCTGCTCGACCTCAACCTGCCGGACATGTCGGGCTTCGAAGTGCTGCGCTCGTTGCGCGTCTCCAAGGTGAAGACGCCGATCCTCATTCTCTCCGGATTGGCCGGCATCGAGGACAAGGTCAAAGGTCTCGGCTTCGGCGCCGACGACTATATGACCAAGCCGTTCCACAAGGACGAACTGGTGGCGCGCATCCACGCCATCGTCCGCCGCTCCAAGGGCCACGCCCAGTCGGTCATCCAGACCGGCGATCTCGTCGTCAATCTCGACACCAAGACCGTCGAGGTGAGCCAGGCGCGCGTGCATCTGACCGGCAAGGAATACCAGATGCTCGAGCTGCTTTCGCTGCGCAAGGGCACGACGCTGACCAAGGAAATGTTCCTCAATCACCTCTACGGCGGCATGGACGAGCCGGAGCTGAAAATCATCGACGTCTTCATCTGCAAGCTGCGCAAAAAGCTCGCCAACGCCTCGAACGGCAAGAACTACATCGAGACGGTATGGGGCCGCGGCTACGTGCTGCGCGAACCGAGCGACGAAGAGGCCAAGATTTCCGCCTGATTTACCTGAGGGGTTGTCTGAAGCGCAAAACCCCGGCCGCGAGGCCGGGGTCTTTGTTTGAACTCAATGTCATTGCGGGGAGCGAAACGATGACTGGATCGCTTCGCTGGCAATGACGCGTGGTACTGCCGGAAAGCGTTCTACCGCCCGCCGTTGACGGCGATGAGCCGCGGCGGCGCCGGCTTATTGACCGGCCGCAGCGCCCAGGGTTTTGGCGAGCGCAGGTTCGGCGCGTAGAGGCCGTGCCTGTCGCCGACCACTTTGAAACTGTCGGTCAGCCCGACCACGGTCTCGGCGGCGCCGAGCACCAGGAAGCCGTCGGCGGCGATGCCGCGCGATAAGCGATCGAGTACGTCGATCTTGGTCTCCCGGTCGAAATAGATCAGAACGTTGCGGCAGAATATCAGATCGAAAATGCCGAGCTGGGAAAAATCGGCAAGCAGATTGAGCCGCCGGAATTTGACCATGGCGCGGATGTCAGGCGCGATCTGCCACAGCTCGCCGACTTGTGTGAAATGCTTGATGAGCAGTTGGATCGGCAGGCCGCTCTGCACCTCGAACTGGCTGTAGAGGCCCGAGTGCGCCTTTTCCAGCACGTCGCCGCACAGATCGGTGGCCAGCATTTCGATGCGCCAGCCGGCGATGTCGTGCGCCATGTCCTTGAGGCACATGGCGAGCGAATACGGCTCCTGGCCGGTCGAGGCGGCGGCGCACCAGATGCGGATGCTGCGCGCGGTACGGCGCGCGGCAATGAGCGCCGGCATGACGATTGAACGAAAATGCTCGAACGGGATCTTGTCGCGGAAGAAGAACGTTTCGTTGGTCGCCATGGCCTCGACGACGGCCGCCGTCAGCGCCTCGTCGCCGCCGCGCCGCAGCGCTTCGACCAACTCGCCGAGCGAGCCATGGCCGGCCTTGCGGGCCACCGGAAGCAGCCGGCTTTCGACCAGATATTGCTTGTCGGCGGTGAGCACCAGGCCGGAACGCTGCTTGAGGCATTGGCGCAGGAAATCGTAGTCCAGCGGCGTCATGAACGGGTCCCCGCCAACAAATTAAGGATTTTTCCGGCAATCTGATTGAGCGGCAGCACCGCCGAGCACAGTCCGGCTTGCGCCACCGAACGCGGCATGCCCCAGACCACGCTGGTCGCTTCGTCCTGGGCGATGACGCTGCCGCCGGCCTCGACGATCGCGGCGGCGCCGCCGGTGCCGTCGGAACCCATCCCGGTGAGGATGAGCCCCAGCGTGCCGGGCCCCCAGATCTGCGCCGCCGAAGCGAACAGCGGATCGACCGACGGCTTGCAGAAATTGATCGGCGCGTCGTCGCCGAGCGCGATCTTGATGCGATCGCCGTCGCGCACCACGCGCATGTGGCGGCCGCCCCGCGCCAGGTAAACGCCGCCGGCGAGCACCGGTTCGCCATGCTCGGCTTCGTGGGCGCCGCGGCCGCTGACCCGGCTGAGATGCTCGGCCAGAACCGTCGTGAACATCGGCGGCATATGCTGCGTGATCAGCAGCGGCGCGCGATCGATCGCTGCCGGCAATTTTTGGATGATGGCGGAAAGCGCCTGCGGCCCGCCGGTCGAGGAGCCGATCAACAGCGCCCGCGGCATGGCGGCGGCGAACGGGCGCAGCATGATCTGGCCAGGCTCGGGGCGGTTCGGCGCGCGCGCGTCGGCGCGTTGCGGCGCCGCCGGCCGCTGCATCCTTTGCTCCGGCACCAACGGCGGCGCCGGCTCGCGCGTCACCAGCCGCTTGCGGCCGAGGTTGCGAATCTTGTCGATCAACTCGCGGCGAAACTCCGCCGACGTCATCGCCTCGTAGGTGGTTTCCGGCTTCGGGATGTAATCGGTGGCGCCGAGCGACAGTGCGCGCAGGCTCAGCTCGGCGCTGCGCCGGGTCAACGTCGACACCATGATCACCACGAGGTCGCGCTTCTGCCGCAACAACAACGGCAAAGCGGCGATGCCATCGAGCTCCGGCATGTCGACGTCGAGCAGCACCACGTCCGGGTCGGTCGCCTCGAGCCGCTCCACGGCCTCGCGGCCGCTGCGCAGCGCCGCGGCGATCATCATGTCCGGTTCGACCTCGATCCAGCGCGTCATCATGCTGCGCGCGACGACGGCGTCGTCGACGATCATGACGCGAATCTGACGCTCGGCGGCGGGCGCCGCAGGCGCGGCGGCAAGGGCTGGATTCATGTCACTCGAACTTTCCGTAACGCTGCCGTCGCGGAGCGACGATGCAGGCGGCGCAAAGCTGCGCCGCCGTTAGATCAGCCCGACTTCCTGGAATTTCGCTTCGACGATGTCCTTGTCGAACGGCTTCATGATGTATTCGTTGGCGCCGGCGTGCAGCGCGCGGGCGATGTGGGCGACGTCGTTCTCGGTGGTGCAGAACACCACCTTGGGGCGGTCGCCGCCCGGCAGCCGGCGCAGCGCGCGCAAAAAATCGTAGCCGTCCATTTTCGGCATGTTCCAGTCGAGCAGGATCGCGTCCGGCAAGCGACTGCGGCACGATTCGATCGCCTCCTCGCCGTTCTCGGCTTCCGCGATCTGGAAATCGAGACCTTCGAGAATGCGCCGCGCCACCTTGCGGATCACGCTGGAATCATCAACCACCAAGCACGTTTTCATGACGTCCTCATTCACGCTGTGCGGGCCCGCCCGCTTACCCTGCGACGCAACGTCTTGCGCAACGCCTTGCGCGACGTCTTGTCATCTGCCGTTCGCCGCATCACGCCGCGGCGCCGATCTGGTCGACGGCGAAGTCGAGGACGCGCTCCACTTCGAGCACGACCAGGAGCTGGCCTTCCAGCCGGTACACGCCGGCGGCGACGCGCCCGAGATTGCGGTCGAGATTGACCGGATTGGGCTCGCGCTCGCCGTCGGCGAGCTTGAGAACCTCGCCTAGCGAGTCGACCAGAAGCCCGAACGATTCGCCGCGCGACTCGATGCCGATGGCCATCGCCGGCCCGCCGCCATGGCCGGCCTTGAGGCCGAGACAGTTGCGCATGTCGATGGCGGTGACGATACGGCCGCGCAGATTGAGCACGCCGGCGATCTGCGCGCCGGCAAGCGGCACGCAGGTGATGCGGCCCGGCCGGAACACCTCCTGCACCCGTGCGATCGGCAGGCCGAACAGCTGTCCGCCGGTGATGAAGGTGACGTATTCGGTGAACTGCGAGTTGTCGTTCATCGCGCTCATGCCGCCCATTCGATGTCGGTGTCCTGTTCCTTGATCGCCGCGATCAGCCCGGCGCGGTCGAACTTGGCGACGAAATCGTAGAAGCCGGCGGCGCGGCCGCGCGCGATCGCGTCGGCCGATACCATGGCGGTAAGGCCGATGATCGGCGTGCCGGCGGCACCCGGCAGCGCGCGGATCGCCTGCGCGAGCGCAAAGCCGTCCATGTCGGGCATCTCGATGTCGGTGACGACGACATCGGGACGCCTGCCCGATTCCAGGGCGCCGAGGGCATCGGCCGCCGAGCCGGCGGCGACCACGTGATAGCCGGCGGCCTTGATCAGCGGCGCCAGCATGTCGCGGAAGAACGCCGAGTCGTCGACCAGAAGGACGGTGCGCAGCGGCCGCGCGGAGCCGCCTTCGCGGCGGCGGAACCAATCGGCGAAAGCCTGGGGCAGGAAGTGGCCGACATCGAGAATCTCGGTGGCATTGCCCTTGACCACCGCATAGCCGAGCACGCCCGGCCGCTCGCTCGACACTTCGATGTTGAGCCGGTCTTCGACGATGTCGATGATCTCGTCGACGACGAGCCCCATCGAGCGGCCGCGGTCGGAGAACACCAGGATGGGCTGCGCGCCGGCCTGCTTGAGGTCGGACTGCGTATCGATGCGCAGCAGCGGCATGAGCTGGTCGCGGTACTGCACGAGATAGCGGCCGTCGGAGACTTCAATCTTGCGGCAGTCGATCTCCTCGAGACGGGTGACGAGCGACAGCGGCACCGCCTTGGGCTGGTGCGAGCCGGCGCGAAACACGAGCAGCGAGACGAGATCGTTGGCGGCCTGCTCTTCGCGGTCCTTGTGCTCCGGCTTGTCGTCGCGGCCGAGCTGCGCGGCGCGGCCGAGCATTTGCGCAATGCCGTTCGGGTCGATGATCATGATCACCGAACCGTCGCCGAGGATCGTGGTGCCGGAAAACGCCGCGATCTCGCGCAGCTTCGACGACATCGGCTTGATGACGATTTCCTCGGTATGGAACACGCCGTCGACGACGATGCCGAATACCTGGCTGCCGACCTGGGTGACCACGACAAAGCCGCTGTCGCCCTCGCCGCCGGAAAGCCGCAGCACGCTTTTGAGATAAATGAGCGGCAAGAGCTTGTTGCGCAGCCGCAACACCGGCGTGTCCTTGATGCGCTCGATGCGGTGCTCGCCGTGGTTCGCCCGCACCAGTTCAAGGACCGCGAGCTGCGGGACGGCAAAGCGCTCGCCGCCCGATTCCACGATCAGCGCCGAGACGATCGCAAGCGTCAGCGGAATTTTGATGGTGAACTTGGCGCCGGCGCCGGCGACCGACTGCAGATCCACGGTACCGCCGATCTGCTCGATATTGCTGCGCACCACGTCCATGCCGACGCCGCGGCCGGAAACGTTGGTCACGCGCGCGGCGGTGGAAAATCCGGGAGTGAAAATGAAATTGCAGATTTCCACGTCCGATTTGGCGGCGATCTCGGCATCGTTTGCCAAACCCTGCTCGACCGCCTTGGCGCGGATGCGCGCGACGTCGAGGCCGCGGCCGTCGTCGGCGATTTCGATGATGATATGGCCGCCCTGGTGACAGGCGGCGAGCCGGATGGTGCCCTTGGCAGGCTTGCCCACGGCAAGGCGCTGGGCGGCGCTTTCGATGCCGTGATCGGCACAATTGCGCACCAGGTGGGTCAGCGGATCCTTGACCAGTTCGAGCACCTGGCGATCGAGCTCGGTCTCAGCGCCGACCATTTTCAGCTCGATGTCCTTGCCGAGCTCGGCGCACAAATCGCGCACGATGCGCGGCAGCTTCTGCCACGCATTGCCGATCGGCTGCATGCGCGTCTTCATCACGCCTTCCTGCAGCTCGGCGGTGACGTTGGAGAGCCGCTGCAGCGGCACCTTGAAATCGGAATCCTCGTGGCGGCGCACGATTTCGAGGAGCTGGTTGCGCGTGAGCACCAGCTCGGACACCGTGGTCATCAGGTGGTCGAGGGTGTCGACGTTGACGCGGATCGAATGACTGGCGACGCGCTCGGCGCGCTCGTCCTCGGCCGGTTGCGGCGGGGTTTTATCCGAAGCTTCGACGCGCTCCGCCGGAGCCCGCTCCGAGGCTTCGGCCGCCCACGCCGCTTTGGATTTTTCCACCTCCTGACGCGCTGGCTCTGGCGAGGGTGCCGGCACCGGCGCGGCCGCGGGCTCCTGCGTCAGGCGGGCGAGCCTGCCGATCAGGTCGTCATCGTGGCCATCCGGCTCCCGCTGATGGGTTTCGAGCTCGTCGAGAATGAGCTTGATGCGGTCGATAGTCGAGAGAATGAGCGTCACGGCGTCGGCAGTGACCGGCATGCCGTCGCGAAATTTTCCCATCAGGGTTTCGGCGGCATGGGTCAGCGCTTCGAGCCGCGGCAGCGCCAGGAAACCGCAGGTGCCCTTGATGGTGTGGACCAGGCGGAAGATGTGGCCGAGAATGTCGCGGTTGTTCGGCTCGCGCTCGAAACGCACCAGTTCGGCATCGACCTGGTCGAGACTCTCGTTGGTCTCGGTCAAGAACTCGCGCAACAGGTCGTCCATACTAACGCGCCCTTGTCGCCGTCCGGAACCTGTCGACGGCGTACGCACTGCGAACATTCAAGGTGCGCGCGCCGAGCGCGAGCGCCCCGGTCGCCAGGCGCGGCGCGCCTGATCGGACGCGTTCAGTCTGTTGCCAAACCGTTTAATTTCGGTTGCGGGCGGCGCTCAATAACCGATTTCGCAGTGTTCCCTTTGGGGCGAGACAGTCAGCAGGCGGCAACCACGACGGTTTCGCCGTCGGC
>JASHSE010000460.1 GCA_030036975.1 Xanthobacteraceae bacterium
GAGGCAGCGCCGGTCATTTACGTCTCCGACCCCGACCTGTTCGCCGACGCGGTCGACGCCGATCTCGCAGAATTGAGCATCACCTCGGCTGCGATGCTGGTGCAGGGCGAGGGGCCGCCTGCGGCGTTCCGGCTCGACGAGGTGCGCGGCGTGGCGGTCGAACCGCGGCTGGCGCAAGGGCGCAAATGCGCGCGCTCCTGGAAAATTTCCGAAGCAGTCGGGCTCGATCCGCAGTTTCCCGATGTGACGCCGCGCGACGCCCAGGCGCTGCGCGAGTGGGAAGCGATGCGCAAGGCCGCGGAGTAGGGCGATGGGGCTGGCGGACGCCGCCGAGCGCAACAGGGTCGCCGGCTCCTACGTCTGGGGACCGCACAGCGGTTTCGGACTGATTGTCGCGGTTTTGGCCTGCGCGATCGATCAGGCGGCAAAGGTCGCGCTGCTCCTCGGCATGCACCTTGCGAGCCAAAGCCCGATAGCCCTTGGGCCTTTCGTCGCGCTTGTCCTGACCTGGAATACCGGGATCAGCTACGGCCTGTTTCCCCAGAATGGGCCGCTTGGACCCTGGGCGCTCTTGGCCTTCAAGGTCGTGGCCGTCGCCCTGTTGTGGGCATGGCTGTCGCGGGCGCCCTCGCGGCTCACCGCCCTGTCGCTCGGCCTGATCATCGGCGGCGCGGTTGGCAATGCCGTAGACCGGCTGCATTGGCCCGGCGTGATGGATTTCGTGCTGCTCCACGTCGAAACCGCCCGCTGGAGCTTCCGTTGGTACGTCTTCAACATGGCCGACGTGGCCATCGTTGCGGGCGTGGCCGGACTGTTGTATGAATCGCTTCGGCATGGGGGCGCCGTAAAAGCGCCCTGATCGGGTATATAAAGCCCCGGAGTGGGTGACGTTTAAGGGCTTACCGCCCTTGGGCAGTGTGCCGGATCGGCACCTCGGGTGAGGGGTATGCCGCAGGACCAGTTTCAAGGCCGCAAGATCGGCCGGCGTGCGCCGATGCGCATGCGGTTGGCGTGCGCTGCGGGTGGCGCGGCGCTGACCGCTCTCATGCTCTGTGCCGGCGGCGCCGCACGCGCCGGCGACGACGACGTCAGTTCCAGCACGTCGATTTACGACAAGATTCTACAGACGATTGGCGTCGACAACGGTCCCAACATCCAATACGGCGAGCGCTCGCCCTTGGTCGTGCCGCCGACCCGCGATCTGCCGCCGCCGCAGGCCGATGTGCCGCCGCCGGTGGCAGACTGGCCGCACGATCCCGACATCGCGCGGCGGGCGCAAGCCAAAGCCAAAGAAAAACCGAAACCCCACCCCGATTACGTGCTCGAGTCCTCGCGTCCGTTGCGGCCCGATGAGTTGCGCGCGAGCGGCGCGCCGGCTGGCGGCGGCGGAACGGATACAGCGAGCAGCGGCGGGGATGCTCCGCGGCCGAAGAAGAGCATCTTCGACTTCGACTTCTTCCACAAGGAACAATACGCGACGTTCACCGGTGAGCCGGCGCGCACCAGCCTGACCGATCCGCCGCCGGGCTATATGACGCCGTCGCCCGACCAGCCCTACGGCGTCGGTCCGGAGCAGAAGAAGTACAAAATACCGACTGTCGCCGATCGCACGACGCTTTCGAGCGGTTCGGCAGGCAGCAATCAATAATTCGGTCCACCAAGCTAGTGCGGCGTTGCCGGGGCGCGCTTCGGCTCGATCCTGCGGAGGCCACCTGTGTCTGGACTGATCCGTCATAAAGCCTTGTTCGCCGCAACGCTACCGAGCGTTGTACCCACCCGACGACGCGCGCCCGTGATCGCGCTCGCTGCGGCGCTCGCGATCGCCGCGATTGGCGGCGCCGCCCGCGCCACGAGTGGGCCCGAAGTGGCCGATTTCAAGCTGGCGAACGGCTTGGAGGTGGTCGTGCTGCCCGATCATCGTGCGCCGGTCGTCACGCACATGATCTGGTACAAGGTCGGCGCCGCCGACGAGACGCCCGGGAAATCCGGCCTCGCCCATTACCTCGAACATCTGATGTTCAAGGGCACTCAGAAGAATCCGGGCGACACCTTCTCCCAAGCCGTCGCCGCGATCGGCGGCCAGGAGAACGCATTTACGGCGAGCGACTATACCGGCTTTTTTCAGCGCGTGCCGCGCGAGCACTTAAAGGAGATGATGGCCTTTGAGGCCGACCGCATGACCGGACTCGTGCTGACCGACGCGGTCGCCCGGCCCGAACTCAGTGTAGTGCTCGAAGAGCTCAACATGCGCGTCGCCAACAATCCGGGCGCGCAGCTTGCCGAGCAGATGGACGCAAGCCTTTACCTCAATCACCCTTATCACCGGCCGGTGATCGGCTGGCGGCATGAGGTCGAGAAGCTCAATTACGAGGACGCACTGGCGTTCTATCGGCGCTTCTATTCGCCGAACAACGCCATCGTGGTCGTCGCCGGTGACGTCACGCCCGATGAAGTCAAGGCCGATGCCGAGGCGACCTACGGCAAAGTCGCCGACCGCGCCGCAATCGGGCCGCGGCAGCGGCCGACCGAGCCGATCCAGGACGCACCGCGCCGGGTGACGCTCGCCGATCCGCGCGTCGAACAGCCGAGCGTCAGCCGCTACTATCTCGCGCCTTCCGCCACGACCGCCAAGCCTGGCGAAAGCGAGGCGCTCGAAGTCTTGGCCAGTGTGCTCAGCGGCGCCAACGGCCGGCTCTATCGCACGCTGGTGCTCGACAAGGGCGTCGCGCTCAATGCGGGCGCGTTCTATTCGGACACCGCGCTCGATTACGGCAAGTTCGGCGTATTTGCCGCGCCGAAGCCTGGCGTCAAGCTGCAGA
>JASHSE010000461.1 GCA_030036975.1 Xanthobacteraceae bacterium
GCGGTTTTCTGAATCTTTCCCGTTGCGGTGTGAGGAATTTCGTCGACGAACGCCACGTCGTCGGGCATCCACCACTTGGCGACCTTGCCGTTCAAATAGCCGAGCACCTCGGCTTTGCTGGCCGACTCGCCTTTCTTGAGCACGATGACAAGAAGCGGTCGCTCGTCCCACTTGGGGTGGCGCACGCCAATCACCGCCGCCTCCGCCACCTTGGGGTGGCCGACCGCCAGGTTTTCGAGGTCGATCGACGATATCCATTCGCCGCCCGACTTGATCACGTCCTTGGAGCGATCGGTGATCTGCATGTAGCCGTAGCGGTCCATGGTGCCGACGTCGCCGGTGTCGAAGAACCCTTCGCTGTCGAGAATGGCCTCGTCGCCTTTGTAGTAGTCCCTGGCGACGGCCAACCCTCGCACCTTGATGCGGCCGAAGGTCTTGCCGTCCCATGGCAGCGCGCTATTGTTGTCGTCGGTGATCTTCATCTCGATGCCGAACGGCGTGTAGCCCTGCTTCTGCTTCACGTCCAGCAGCGCGTCGCCTTTAAGCTCCGCCAGCTGCGGCTTTATCGAACCGACGGTTCCAAGCGGGCTCATCTCGGTCATGCCCCAGGCGTGGAACACCTGCACGCCATAGTTCTCTTCGAAGGTCTTGATCATGGCGCGCGGACAGGCCGAGCCGCCGATGATCACGCGTTCCAGATACGGCAGCTTGTCGCCGGTCTTTTCCAGCTGTTGCAGCAGCAACAGCCACACTGTCGGCACCGCGCCGGTGCAGGTGACCTTGTAGTCGTTGAGCAACTCGTAGACCGAAGCGCCGTCGAGCTTCGCTCCCGGCATCACCAGCGCCGCGCCGGCCATGGGCGCGGAAAAGGCGAGGCCCCAACTGTTGGCGTGGAACATGGGGACGATCGGCATGATCGTGTCGCGGGACGAA
Organism: Xanthobacteraceae bacterium; assembly: GCA_030036975.1. Classification (GTDB taxonomy): domain Bacteria; phylum Pseudomonadota; class Alphaproteobacteria; order Rhizobiales; family Xanthobacteraceae; genus BOG-931. Next base: position 934 of record JASHSE010000461.1, read on the forward strand.
ATGCCGATAGCGTCCGGCTGCAGCGTCAGCATGGTGTGCAGCACGTTGGAGCGGTGCGAGTAGACGACGCCCTTCGGGTTGCCGGTGGTGCCCGACGTGTAACACATGCCGGCAGCGGTGTTCTCGTCGAACGACTTCCAGGCAAAATCGCCGTCGACCTCGGCGATCCATTCTTCGTAGGTCACCGCATTTTTCAATGCTGTCGGCGGCATATGGGCCGCATCGGTCAGCACCACGTAGCGTTCGATCGGTTTGAGCTTATCGGCGAGCTTTTCGACCAGCGGCACGAACGTCGTGTCGAGCATCATCACGCGGTCCTCGGCGTGATTGACGATCCAGGCGATCTGGTCCGGAAACAGCCGTGGGTTCACGGTGTGGTACACGGCGCCGATCCCCATGATGCCGTACCAGCACTCCAGATGCCGCCACGTGTTCCAGGCCAGCGTGGCGACGCGGTCGCCGAGCGCGATGCCGTCTCGATCGAGCCGTTGCGCCACGCGCAGCGCCCGGGCGCGGACCTCGGCGTAGTTTGTGGTGTGCATGGGTCCTTCGATCGAACGCGAGATCACCGGCCGCTCCGCGTGATTGAGCGCGGCATGATCGATGATGCGATGGCAGAGCAGTTGCCAATCCTGCATCAACCCGAGCATGTTCGTCCTCCCGAGGCATCGTTGTTGACTGCAGCCAAGCATACGCGGCTGACGGCCCCAAATTACTCGGCCGCCGCGCCAACGCAATCGCCGCGCTGGCGCCACCTCGCGGACCCTGGTTTAATCATGAAACGGCCGTCATATTTCCGATACCGAGCCTCGCGATGTGGCGCACTGGGAGCCGACCATTTGCTGATTTTGGAACCGGGCTTGCGGGGATGTCGGCGGTTTCGATCTTGGGCTGACTTGACTTTTCCCTGAGCGTATCAACGTCAATCGACTGCGAGGGCATACGAAAGGACTTGACCATGTCCGGCATCCATCACGTGACCGCGATTTCCGGCAAAGCGGCGCGTAATTTCGATTTCTACTCGCGTGTTCTGGGTCTACGCTTCGTCAAAAAGACGGTGAACTTCGACGATACCGGCACCTATCATCTCTATTACGGCGATCGGGTCGGCTATCCGGGCACCGTTCTGACTTTCTTTCCCTGGGAGCATGCGGCGGCAGGACGCGTCGGCCCCGGCCAAACGCAGCAGACGACGTTCCGCGTTCCCACAAGCTCTATCGGTTATTGGACGCATCGCTTCATCGAGCAGGGCGTCGTGCACGAGGCGCTCGAGAAGCGTTTCGGCGAGCCGGCGTTGTCCTTCACCGATCCCGACGGCATGAGCCTCGCGCTGGTCGGCGCCGCCGGGGCGGAATCCGAGCCGGCGTGGTCCGCGGGCCTCATTCCCATGGAGCACGCGATCCGCGGCTTCCATGGCGTCACCCTGATGCTCGACGACGGCGCGCGCACGGCGGCGATTCTGACCGACGTCCTCGGCTTCACGGCCGCCGGCAAGGATGGTGCGCTCGCGCGTTACCGCGCCAGCGAAGCGATCGGCGGCGTCGTCGACATTCGCGCCGCAACGGGCTTTCCCGCCGGCCACCAAGGCCGCGGTTCGGTCCATCACATCGCCTTCCGCGCGGCGAATGATGCCAGCCAGGCCGCAATGGCGCAGAAACTCACTGCCGAGCACGGCATGAAGCCGACCTCGCAGCTCGACCGCAAGTATTTCAGGTCGGTCTATTTCCGCGAGCCGGGCGGAATTCTGTTCGAAATCGCCACCGACGATCCCGGGTTCACGGTGGATGAGCCGGCGGAGACGCTCGGCCGCGACCTGAAGCTGCCATCGTTTCTCGAAGGTCGCCGCAAAGAAATAGAATCCGTTCTGCCTGAGCTTCATGCGACGGAAGCCGAGTCCCGATAGTCGAACCTGCTCCGGGACCGGATTGCACGCGATCAGGCACCAAGCAGACTGGGATGTGCGAAGCGCTGTGGGAAAACCACTATCGCTCGACCTCAAGTTGTTGGTTTTCGGGGGAATTTCGATCCCCACGCGATTCGTTCTAAGCTTCGCGGAATGAGCGCACTTTCAGGTTCGGACAGCGAATCGGTCGCGCAGGCGGGACCGAGCTTCGATGCCGCGTTCCGGGCGGGGCTGCGCGATCTGCTGATGTGGCGCGGCTATTTCTGTCTCGGCTATCCGCAGTCCGACGAGCACCCGAGCTGGAGCGAAGCGGATGGGAGCGGCGCCGCCGGCCGGTTGTCAGCCGCCGCTAAGGCCGTCAGGAAAACTGACGCACAAAACAGAACCGCGCTGAAACAGCATTGTACGATAGTACCTGGGCGAGGTGGGCGCGAGCGAGCCAATTTGTTGCCCGCTCGCCATCGTCCGTTTGCGAGCGCCGGTCAGGGGTGCGCCGCCATGTAATGCGCCAGCGCCTGCATCTCGCCGTCGCTCAGCCCATACACCACGTCCGCCATCGACGCCACGCCGGACCCGACGCGCGCCCCCGACTTGAAGTCGCGCAGGGCCTTGAGGAGGACGTCCTCGCGCTGGCCGGCTAGTCGCGCCGTCGGCCCGATGCCCGCATAGTCCTCGCCGTGGCACGAGCTGCAGCGCTGCTGCGCCGCAAGCTTGCCGCCGGTCAGCGCGAGGGCATCGGGCGGCGCGTCGGGCGGCTTGGGCGGTGGGAGCGACGCGTAATAGGCGCCAAGGTTGCGTATCTGGTCGTTGTCGAGCGGCTTGGCGATCGGCTCCATCACCGCGCTCTTTCTCGTGCCGCTGCGAAAATACACAAGTTGCCACTGCGTGAAATCGTCCGGCTCGCCGGCCAGCGACGGCACGAGCGGGGTGCGCGAAATACCGTTCTCGCCGTGGCAGACGGCGCATCCCGCAGCCGTCGCCTTGCCGGCCGTCACGTCGGCTGCCGCTACCGGTGCGCCTTGCAGAAAGAAAGCAGCCGCGCTGAAACCGAGCAAAAGAATGACAGCGTTCGTCATGGCTGGTTCACAACGAGCCGGGCCAAGCAGAGTTTCCGGCTTGGCCCGGTCGATCCATCGAAGCGACGATCCGTCCAATCAAATCGACGATCGCCCGCGCCGGATCACTGACTATAGCTGATCCGGTAGATGGCGCCGTTGAAGTCGTCGGCGACCATCAGAGAGCCGTCTTTCGCCACCAGGACGTCATTGGGCCGGCCGCGATACTGGTTGTCGGGTCCGATCCATCCGGATGCGAACACGACCTGCTTGGCGTGCTTGCCGTCCGGATCGACGGTGACCTGCGTGAGGTTGCCACCGTCGTATTTGAGCCGATTCCAGGAACCGTGCTCGGCGATGATGATGCTGTTCTTGTAGCTCGCCGGGAACTGATTGCCGGTGTAGAACTTCATGCCGAGCGGCGCCACGTGCGGACCCAGTTTCACGACCGGGGGAGCGAATTCCGAGCATTTATGGCCCATGGCGAATTTGGGATCCGGAATGTCGCCCTCGTGACAGTACGGATAGCCGAAATCCTCGGCGACGTGCGCGACGTGGTTGAGCTTGTCGCTCGGAATGTTCTCGCCGAGCCAGTCGCGCCCGTTCTCGGTGAACCAGTAGTCGCCGGTGCGCGGATCGATGTCGCCGCCGACGCTCATGCGGATGCCGAGCGCGGCGATTTCAGCGGTGCCGTCCGCCGGATTGATGTGCCGAAGTTGCGCCGTCGACGTCGGCGGCAGGCAGATGTTGCACGGCGGACCGACCTCCACATAGAGCCAGCCGTTCTTGTCGAAGGTCAGATACTTCCAGCCATGCGGGACATAAGGCGGCAAATCGTCATAGACGATCGTCGGCTGCGGCATGTGGTCGAGATTGGCCTCGGCGTTGTCGTATTTGTAGATCTTGTCGACGTCGGCGACATAAAGCGCGCCGTCCCGGAACGCGATGCCGCTCGGCAGGTGCAGACCCTTGATGATGGTCTTGACCGTGCGCTGGCCGCCTTCGTCTACCACGGCGTGGACGGCGCCGCCGCCGGCAAACAGCGAGCCGACGAACAGCGTGCCTTTATCGCCCCATGCCATCTGTCGCGCATCGGTGACGCCGCTCGCCCATAATTCAATCTTGAAGCCGGGCGGCAGTTTGATGTCCTTCAGCTTGGCCTCGATCTGGTCTTTGGTGAACCCGGTCGGCGGCGGCATAGTCTTTAGATAGTTGGTGCCCTTCAGCTCCTTGGTCTCATCGCCCATGAACCAGTCGCTCGGCGGATGCAGCCAGAAATTCTTGTTGTTGGAATCGTAATGTTTGAGTTCCTGCGTTCTCGCGCCGGATGCAAACAGGAAGCCGGCCAACGTCACCGCAGCCGTGGCGGCGATGACCGCCGCCGGCCTCATTTTCAGCTTCGCTACCAAACTCATGTGTTTCCTCCCTTGGGTGCCGCGCTCCGCCTATGCTACGCACGCGATGCCGCCATTGGCGAACAGCGAAGGCGCAGTTCTCGGAGCGGGCAGCGTGACTCGATCGGCCGGCAGGCCTATCGGCGGCCTACGCTCTGATGATGTCGCGTCCCGTCGCCCAGCCTAAAGTACATCGGGCTGCCCATCACCCAGCCGTCAAGCGCATTGAGGCTACGTCACTTTCGCCATGTGTCAAGCAGTACGCCTGGATATTTGGCGGGCGACGGCGCCCCTGCCGGCGGGACGCTCCGCAGCGGCGTCTTCGCGTATACTTAGGATTGCGTTTTGATGTATACCGAGACCGCCTCTTGTGGATTGCGGCGGTCGACCAACATTGAGGCTTGTAAACCGCTATGAGCGTTATCGATACTGGCGAAATGTCCTCGGGGGTTGAACGACATCATCACCCAGAGGTAGACCAGCAGACGCTATACGACCCTTGCATCGATGAGCGTTTTGGGAAGCGGACCCGTCGCCATTAGTGAACGTTACCGGCGAGCGCCGCTTAGAGAAAGCCGCCGACACGGGTCTGGCGCATCATGGCGACCTGATTCCAGCCCTAAAGGCCCGAAATAGCATGGCGCCAAGCTCCCATTCGCCAAGGGCGCTGTCGGCATTCATATGCCCGAGTGCTCCTGCAATAACGAGCCCCGCGCCCCACGCGGTAGCTCGCGTCCGCACGTAATCGACTGAACCATACGGATCATTTGTGCTCGCCACTACGAGAGTGGGGAATGGCAGAGCAAGTTCCGGCACCGGACGAAACGATGCCGCTTCTGCCGCAGGAAAGGACGGGCCGTCCGGATCAGGAACCGCAACAAGAAACGCGCCTCTAACCTTAAAATCGCGACGCCGCGCCGCCCAATGCACAATCAGAAGACAAGCCAGGCTGTGGGCCACTAAAATCGGTGAATCGCCGGATTTGTCGACGGCTTCGTCGAGTGCGGCCAGCCAATCGTTCAAGTCCGGCGCGTCCCAGTTCGGCGGACGGAATCGCACCATGGATGAGTCGAATTTTTCCCAAATCGTCTGCCAATGGGACTCGCCGGAGCCGCCAATGCCCGGCAGGATGATAATCTGAGACATCCGAGCGCTTCTCGCCAATTGTTGAACGTCGTTGGTCGACCAAGCTCCGGCAAGGCATATCAAGTCCAACCACAAATATCATAATCGAAGCGCGTTGGCCATACGCACAAAGAGTCCAACCAAGCCGTTCGGCGATCGCCCTTTCAATTTGAATGCATCCGTACCATACACGCGCGCGTACCGGATAAGCATTCGGCCGAACAGTATCAATGTATACAATGCACCCTTATCAAAACTGCGCAATGCCGTGGGAACGTCCAGATACATGACCGTTTCCATTTCATCGCTGTCAGGATGTCTCGTTGTGAGGGGCAGAGCTACGGCGCCGATCTTCTCGTATAGTGGAACGAGCTTGGGAATCGAATCAAAGACGAGGTACCGTACGTTGGCCAAGAGCGCGAGTCGACCGATCGCAACGAACAACTGAAGGCGCAGTGACGCGCCCTGATAATCCGGATGAACCACGAGGCGTGACACTTCCGCCAGCCCATGGTCCCAGAGAAAGTTCGGAAGGTGAACGGATTTCAATATCTCACTGTTGTGATGATCACCGCCATTTATGACCAAACGCGCCGATATATCACTCTTCTGGCGATCGCCGCCGTTTATGACCAAGCGCGCCGACGCGATCGACTTCTGTCCGAGCCGTGCCAGCAAAATGATAGCGGCGTTGTCCAACGGATCCGCCCATTCAGCCGCTTCAGCGTTGATGCGTCTGCCGAAGAATTGGTTGGCCTCGCGGCGTAGCTCGTGAACGACGGCAAGATCGCGCGCATCGACGACATGCGAGATCCTTATCCAATCGCGTGACTCGTTTCGATCGAAGCCGAAGGTCCACATCGTGTGGCCAGTGAATGTTTCACTGATCGCCAGCGCCCAGTTAGCCGCTTTCCTGACCGAACCTTCATTCATCAGATCGACGTACAGCATTGTCTCCGGTGTTCGGTGCTGCACGGCCATTACGCGGACATCTATTGACCCCAACTCTTTCCATAACGTGGCAGCATGGACGGTCAATTGAGCGGCTGGCATGAGCAAGCCTTCATTGTCGTCAACGACCATCATTAACTTGAACGGCGACAGCCCTTCAATCCGTCCTAGCAGCTCTCGGCCTTCGAGCGAGCGGCCGCTGATTCTGACGGTGGTGGTCTCAGAGACGCGATGCAGTCGCTGTTGCCAGTCGCACGGTATCGGCGTTTCGAAGACAATACTCCGGAGGTCGGTGCCAATCTCAAAGCATCTGACCTGAAGCGGACGGCGAGCGGCGCGGCGAAAAAACGAACCGTCGGCGTACAGGCTTAACTCCAGATGGTGACCATCGGCAATACCGATGAACGTCGATTCCGTGTCCGCATCAAATCGCCACCTGCTGCCGCCCAGTTCCGTCAGCGCACCGGTCCAACAGGCGCGGCGGCACCGTAGCAATGCCCGTGGAGTGAAACGCGTATATTTCAGCAACGGGGCCCACTCAGTATCCTTTGCTCGATTCACGGTATCCAACATCACGACCCTCCGCTAGTTGCTGACACTACGCGTTTGCCGTTCGTCGTCAGTGAAGCGGATACCCCTGGAGCAGCGGCTGGCTGTACAAGGGGTAAAGACTCTTGCGGTCGATGAGCTTTGAGAAGTACTGCGACGGAATTTCTCGTTTGATCTTGCGGGACAATCCCGTCGGTTTATGTGCATCGAACCGCGCCGCGTCTACCGCGATGCATTGCCAGCCAAATCGCAATGAAAGGCGCCAGCAAAGAGCATCTGCGACTTCCGCAAAGCGGGAAAAGTCACTGGCGTATAGCAGGCGGCCGAAAGGTTCGTACCATCGCCGGCGCATGCTCTTCATCAAAAGATATAACGGCGGTGCCGAGCGGGATGGATCGAGCACGACCAAATGATGACAGGGAACATCGATATGATCCTCAAATATTCCGAGATCGGTCCCGGCGAGATGCTCGGCGACTTGCCACTTCCTGTCCGTAATGTGCAGCCGTCGGACCGACATTGGTATTGGGTAGAGTAACAGGATCTCCGTCTCCAGGTCGGAAAAGCCAAACTTCTTGCCGATCTCATAGACGCCCTTGGTCGGCGTGTAGTTCAGAATCGTGTGCGTATTGCGCAACGCGAGTACGGGTAGAAAAAGACTAATACCGTTGTTGCGGTAGGCGTCTTCAACATACCAGCTGTGGATCTCGCAGAAGCGAGAGTCAACGTTTCCGATCGTGCGTGTCGTAAAGAGCGTTCCAAGAAAGCCAACGACCTCGCCGCCGTCTTCCAGCAAATAGCCATGATGCGCCTGATCGCCGCTCCAACGCGAATTATGCAGCCTCCGCCTGGCGGCGAGCGAAAGAGAACGGTTGTTGAGCGTCGAGCCGGAAAGCAATTGATACACACGATAGGTGTCGGCAGGCGACGCTTCACGAATATGGGTGCTCACATAACCTACTCCGAGGCACAGCGACAGCGTCGTTGGCTTTGCTTTCCGCAAGCAATCATCGCTCTCAGTGCCACGATCCGCCGCCGTGCGCGGAAGCACTCCCGATTCCCGGGAGCGTCCAGCACGCAGGTTCGACATACGACTTTAATAATTAGCTGCGTGAAGGTGAAAGTCGAGCTACCAAATCTGGCAGGGACGGGCGCAAACGCTTTGGGTCGCGTACCGAAAAATCTTTAATGTGCCGTCGCGCTTGATGCATACGGGCAATTAGCACCGGCCGCGCGCAGGTTGCAGCGACAGCAGTATGGCAAGGCGGCGGTAGCAATTATGGCCATCGCGAACCCTAAGATCACGGCTGCGCCAAGCCTTGCCACTCGTTTTGGCGAAGTGACACGCAAGAGGCCTCGGCCGAGTAACGCCCCCATGGCTACCCATCCGGTTCCTATTGCCGGGGTGAGCGCACAAAGGCCTACAAGGTAGGGAATGATCCGCTGGGAGTGTCCGTGCGCGAGCTCAGGCACAATCGCGAGGCCCATAACGAGCGCCTTAGGATTGCAAAGCGTGGTAAAAAAAATCCCCCGTGGTCCGACCGGGTCGCCGGCGTTTTCGGCATGACCGTCGGTCAACCAAAGGCGGCACGCGACAACAAGAAGGACGGCTGCAGCGAGC
>JASHSE010000462.1 GCA_030036975.1 Xanthobacteraceae bacterium
CGCCACCGAAACCGGTCAATAAGCCGTGTCGGCGCGCCCGAGCCCGACGAGCTTGGCCGGGTTTACGATCGCGCCGTGACTCGCCGGCGCCAACTCAGTGAAGAAGAGCAGGCGCTGTGGCGCGGCTTCGCCCGCTCCATCAAACCGCTGCGCCGCTTGCGGGATGCCGCGCCGGAGCGAGCTGCCGATGCCACTGCGGCAGACGAGCGAAAATCTCCGGCGCCCGCCAGCACACCAGGCGTTTTTCCTCGCGTTAAAGCGGACGCTGCGCCATTGCCGCCCAAAACTCCGCCGCTCGCGCCGTTGGACCGTCGGCTCAAGCAGCGCGTAGCGCGCGGCCGCGAAACCATCGACCGCCGCATCGACCTGCATGGCTATACGCAAGCGCGGGCGCACAGCGCGCTGTTGGCGTTCTTGCAGTGCGCGCAGCGCGACGGCGCCCGCCTGGCACTGGTGGTGACCGGGAAGGGCGCCGCACGCGGCGAGCAGCATGGCGCCGATCGCGGCGTGCTCAGGCGTCAGGTGCCGATCTGGCTGGCGCTGCCGGAATTTCGGCCGTTTGTCCTCGGCTTCGAGGTGGCGCATGTAGGCCACGGTGGCGAGGGCGCGCTTTACGTGCGTTTGCGTCGCGCGCGGTAAAATTCCTCGTTAACTGTGACGATCGCGACCTGCGTTGCCTTCACGCATTTGCCCATTTCGGCTGCGAAAAGCGCTTCGGCAAGGCCCACCAGTAATACCAACGGCCTTTGACGATGACTCATGCCATTATCCTCATCCTTCGAGGCTCGGCGCTGACGCGCCGAGCACCTCAGGATGAGGGTCACCTATTAAGTGCTGTTGGTATAAGAGTACGCGTCCATGTCAGAGATCGTATCCAATCAACCGAAGCCGAAATCGCCGCGCGGCGGCACCGACAGAGCAGCCTTCGCGCAGGTCGAGCGCTGGATGGCGCTGATCCGCGAAATCAGCCTGGAGCAGGCGACAGGCTAATCGATCTTCAGCCCCGCGGACTTGATGATCGCGCTCCACTTCGCGGTGTCTTCTTTCAGGAATTTGCCAAGCGCTTCGGGCGAAGTGGGCTCGGGCGTATAGGCCGTTGCGGTGAGTTTCTTGACGACGTCCGGCGCGGCAAGCGCCTTGGCGATCCCGGCATTGAGCTTTTGCACGATCGGGCCCGGCGTTTTCGCCGGCACGAACACGCCCTGCCAGGATTCGACCTCGTAACCGGGTACGCCGGCTTCGGCAATGGTCGGCACGTTCGGCGCCGCCGGCGACCTTTTGCTGCCGCTCGAGCCGAGCACGCGGACTTGCCCGGACCGCGAATAGGTCAAGAGTTCGCCGCTGCCGAAATAGCAATCGATGCGGCCCGGAATGAGATCGATGAAGGCCGGGGCAGCGCCCCGATACGGCGCGTGGGTCATGTGAATCTGCGCCATCTGCATGAACAACAGTTCGGCGAGATGCGGTCCGCTGCCGGTCCCCGGCGAGCCCATGATGAGCTTGCCGGGACGTGCCTTGGCATAAGCCACGAACGCGGCGACCGTTTTGGCCGGCGACGAGTTCGGCACGAACATGAAAAACGGAAATTTGGCCACCAGCGAAACCGGCGCCAGATCCGTCATCGGATTGTAGGTGAGCGCGCGATACAGCGCCGCGTTCGCCGACAGCGACGAGGTGCCGTACAGGATGGTGTAGCCGTCCGGGTCGGAGTGCGCCACGAACTCGTTGCCGATATTGGTGCCGGCGCCGCCTTTGTTGTCGACGACGACCTGCTGGCCCAACATTTTCGACAGCCGGTCGGCGACGATCCGTGCATTGGTGTCGGTCGGACCGCCGGCCGCGATCGGCACGATCATGTGCACCGGCCGGTCCGGCCAGGTGCTGGCCGGCGTCTGTGCGTGCACCGTGTGAGTAAGAGCGTCCGGCGCAACGGCTGAGGCGGCGGACAAAGCAATCAGGCGGCGACGCGTCAGCATGGCGACACCCCGGCTGGACCCGGCAAAAGCTTAGCGGCAAAAGCCAGGGCTCGCCATGCGCCGGGGTGCGTCACGCTGACCGGAGCGGGGCGCCGCGGTCAGGCAGACGCGCATAAACGCGCTTATAGCGCTGCACCGCATCCGGGAAACAGGCCTATGTTAGCGCCTATGGGCAGACGCGGGGGCCTACAAAATGAACCGGCTCAGATCGGCGTTCTTGGCGAGGTCGCCGATGTGCTTGTGCACATAGGCGGCGTCGATCTTGACGGTTTCGCCATTGCGGTCAGGCGCGGCGAACGACACGTCGTCGAGCACGCGCTCCATCACGGTCTGCAGCCGCCGCGCTCCGATGTTTTCGACGCTGGCATTCACCGCGACCGCCACGTCCGCCACCGCATCGATCGCGTCCTCGGAAAATTCCAGGGTCACGCCTTCGGTGGCCATCAGCGCTATGTATTGCTTGATCAGCGAGGCTTCCGGCTCGGTCAGAATGCGCCGGAAATCGTCTCGCGTCAGCGGCTTGAGCTCGACCCGGATCGGCAACCGGCCCTGCAGCTCGGGCAACAGGTCGGACGGCTTGGAGATATGAAACGCGCCCGATGCAATGAACAGAATATGGTCGGTCTTCACCGAGCCGTGCTTGGTGGCGACGGTGGTGCCTTCGATCAGCGGCAGCAGGTCGCGCTGCACGCCCTCGCGCGATACGTCGGCACCGATGCGGCCGTCGCGCGCGCAGATCTTGTCGATCTCGTCGAGAAACACGATGCCGTTGCTCTCGACCGCCCGGATGGCCTCCTGGGTCAACTGATCGGCGTCGAGCAGCTTGTCGGATTCCTCGTTGATCAGAATATCGTAAGACTCCTGTACAGTAACGCGGCGGGTCTTGGTGCGGCCGCCGCCGAGCTTGCCGAAGATATCGCCGATCGAGATGGCGCCCATCTGTGCCCCAGGCATGCCGGGAATGTCGAACAGCGGCAAACCGGCGCCGCCGGCCTGCACCTCGATTTCAATCTCCTTGTCGTTGAGTTCGCCGGCGCGCAATTTCTTGCGGAACGTCTCTTTGGTCGAGGCGCTGGCGCCGGCGCCGACCAGGGCATCGAGCACGCGGTCTTCGGCGGCCTGCTGGGCGCGCGCCTGCACGTCCTTGCGCTTCCTGTCGCGGGTCTGGGCGATGGCGGTTTCGACGAGATCGCGCACGATCTGTTCGACGTCGCGGCCCACATAGCCGACCTCGGTGAACTTGGTGGCCTCGATCTTGAGAAACGGCGCGCCGGCGAGCTTGGCGAGGCGCCGGGAAATCTCGGTCTTGCCGACGCCGGTCGGGCCGATCATCAGAATGTTTTTCGGCAAAACCTCCTCGCGCAAGCGCTCGTCAAGCTGCAGGCGGCGCCAGCGGTTGCGCAGCGCGATCGCGACGGCGCGCTTGGCATCGCCCTGGCCGACGATGAAGCGGTCGAGTTCCGAGACGATTTCGCGGGGTGAGAAGTCGCTCACGGCTGGCACACCATGAGAAGAGTGTGGCCCCATGGGGTATCCACTAGACCTTCAGCTTGAAAGCCGGCTTTTTGATAGGCTCGCACAGCGCGTCCATTGGCCGGGTCGGGGTCGGTAACGACGCGCGGCGTACCGGCGGCGAACAGCTGCGCCAGGAAGGCCCGGGTCAGCGCCGAGCCGTGCCCGCGATTGATCATGTCAGGTTCGCCGATGAACTGATCGATGCCGCGCGTGCGGGCCGGCTGATCGCGGAACGGATGATGTGGCTCGGCGGTGGGATCGTAACATTGCAGATAGCCGATCGGACGGTCACTCGCGCTCACGATAAAAAGATCGATCGCGGGATCGCCCATATAAGCGCGAATGCGATCAAGCTGCTTGACGCCGGCCGGCCACCATTCCACCACGTGCGGCATGGTGAGCCAGCTTTCGACACGCCACAAGTCGTCTTCGCACAGTGGACGAAACGCATACGCGACAGGCACCATGAATTAGGAGCCTTTCAATGTTTCAACGGTGACGCTGCGGTTGGTGTACACGCAAATGTCGGCGGCGATGTCGAGCGCGCGGCGCACGATCGCCTCGGCATCGAGCGGGCCGTCGATCAAGGCCCGGGCCGCGGCGAGCGCGTAATTGCCGCCGGAGCCGATGCCGGCGATGCCGGCCTCGGGCTCCAACACGTCGCCGGTGCCGGTCAGCACCAGCGAGACGCTCGTGTCGGCGACGATCATCATCGCCTCGAGCCGCCGCAGGTAGCGGTCGGTCCGCCAATCCTTGGCGAGCTCGACGGCGGCGCGGGTCAGTTGCCCCGGATATTGCTCGAGCTTGGCCTCAAGCCGCTCGAACAGGGTAAACGCATCCGCCGTGGCGCCGGCAAAGCCGCCGATCACGTCGCCTTTGCCGAGGCGGCGCACCTTTTTGGCGTTGGCCTTGACGATGGTCTGGCCGATCGAGACTTGGCCGTCGCCGCCCACGGCCACTGTGTCGCCCTTGCGGACGGTCAAGATCGTCGTGCCGTGCCACAGGCCGGCGGCGTGGGCGGATTGCGGGAAATGCATGCGGCGCAGGCCTTGAATAAAGCCTAGGGAACCCCTGATTTAGGATTTGGCTCCCGCCAATGCAAATCTGCGCCGGATCGCGCTGCGCCGCGCGTGTGATGGCGGACGCGACAAAGCCCTGGTACAAGGCACGCGCTTTTGAGCCGCGGAGCACGTCATGCGCAAGGCATCGGTCAAGCGCGCCACCAAGGAAACCGACGTCGAGGTCGCGGTCGATCTCGACGGCAGCGGCGCCGCATCGATCGCGACCGGGATCGGCTTTCTCGATCACATGCTCGACCTGTTGGCGCGGCATTCGCGCATCGATCTCGATATCAAGGCCAAGGGCGACCTGCACGTCGACCATCACCATACGACCGAGGACGTCGGCATTGCGCTCGGCCAGGCGATCAAAAAAGCGCTCGGCGATATGAGGGGCATCGCGCGCTACGCCGATGTCCACGTGCCGATGGATGAGGCGCTCACCCGGGTGGCGCTCGACATATCGGGCCGGCCATTTCTAGTCTTTAATGTCGATTTCGTGCGCGCCAAAATCGGCACGTTCGATACCGCGCTGGTGCAGGAATGGTTTCAGGCTTTTGTGGTCAACGCCGCGCTGACTCTGCACGTGGCGACGCTGTACGGCAGCAACGACCATCACGTCGCCGAATCGTGCTTCAAAGGTTTGGCGCGTGCGTTGCGCAGCGCCGTCGCCGTTGATCCGCGTGCCGCCCATGAGGTGCCGTCGACCAAGGGCTCTCTGGGCGGATAAGGGCAGCCGCCAGACGGCTGGAGATAAGAATGTCAGTATACACCGTCCATGAGGCGCCGGCGGGCGGCAGCGTATCGTCCGCCGCCGAGCGTTTTATATTCGTCCGCGACGGTTTTTCATGGTGGGCATTCTTGTTTGCGCCGCTGTGGATGCTGTGTCACCGGATGTGGCTCGTCCTCATCGGTTACGTGGTGATCTCCGGCGGGATCGAGGCCGC
>JASHSE010000463.1 GCA_030036975.1 Xanthobacteraceae bacterium
GACGTGGTGCGCGGGCCGTTCACCGGCTTTCCGATTCCGGCCGATTGCGAAATCGCCATCGAGGGCGAGACGGTGCCAGGACAGGTCAAGCCGGAAGGGCCGTTCGGCGAGTGGATGGGCTACTATTCCGACGACACGCAGGACCGGCCTTACGTTAACGTCAAGACCATCCTGCACCGCAACGATCCGATCCTCACCTGCGCGCCGCAGCACAAGCCGGTCGACGAGACCGGGCTGCTCAAAGGCATCGCCGGCGCGGCGCAGATCTGGCGCGCGCTCGAAGCCTGCGGCATTCCCGACGTACTCGGCGTCTGGAACCATGAAGCCGGGCCGGCGACGCGTTTCACCACGATCCAGATCCGCCAGTGCTATCCCGGCCATGCGCGCCAGGCGCTGCACGTCGCCTGCGCCTGCCAGGGCGGCGCTTACGCCGGCAAATGGACGGTGGTCGTCGACGACGATATCGACGCCGGCGATCTCGATCAGGTGCTGTGGGCGATGTGCACCCGCTTCGATCCCAAGGCCGACATCGACCTCGTGCAGAAAGCATGGGCCTCCAAACGCGACCCGCTTTATCTGCCCGGCAATTTCAACAACCGCATCCTGATCGATGCCTGCATCCCCTACGACATGAAGCTGAAGAACACCTTCCCGCCGGTGGTCGACGTCAGCGCCAATCTGCGGCAGAAACTGCGAAGCAAGTTTCCAAAATTGTTTCGCTAAATCGTCATTCCGGGGCGCGCCACAGGCGCGAGCCCAGAATCCATAACCACGTTCGCTTCAGAAAGACGTGCGGCGCCTGTCCTGAACCGTTCGTGGTTATGGATTCCGGGCTCGCCGCTTCGCGGCGCCCCGGAATGACGCATTACTATCGCGCGGCGAACAATTGCCGCCCGATCGTATTGAACCGCGCTTTCTGTTCGCTGCTCAGCGACGCGTAGAAATCGTCGAGCTTCGGGCGGATGGTCTCGACCGCGTCGAGCATCGCCTGGAGCCGCTTGCCCTCGGCGGCGAGCCGGTCCGGCGGCGTGGCCGGCAGCTCGCTCGGACACGCCGCCTTGATGGTATCGGCCGCTTGCGACGCCGCAGCGTTGAGCGCGTCGAGCTTGGCCTGCTGATCGCCGGTCGGATGCACCACCTGATCGATGCGGTCGGCCGGCCAGGCGATCGCGTTCTCGCCGCATTCGCTTTGCGGATTTTGCGCCGCCTGCTGGCCTTGCTCATTCTGGCCGGAGGGCGCGCCGAGCGCGTTGAAGCGCGCCTGCTGCTCGTCGCTCAGCGAATCATAGAATTTCGCCAGCGGCGGCTGCACGATGCCGATCGCCTGCACCAAACCCGTAAGCCGCTGCTGCATGTCGGCCAAACGGTCGGGCGCCGTGAACGACACCCGCGTCGGGCAATCCGACTTGATCACGTCGCTCGCTTTGACGATGGCGTTGCCGAGATCGTCGAGCAGAGCGACCTGCTGCTGGCTGGGCTGCACCGCGGCCTGAATCTGGTCGATCGGCCAGCCGGTGACTTCCGCCGCCTCGTCGGCGCAGCTTTGCGCCACGCTCTTGGTCAGCGCCGTCATACGCGCGGACGCGCCGCGCCCGCGCACATAGCTCGCATAGCCGTAGGACGGAAAGATCGCCTCGTAGATGTCGCCGTAGCCGTAGGCCCAGAACGGATCGTAATACCAGTACGCGTAAGGCCACAGCGCGTCATAGAAGATGTCGCCGTAGGCATAGGGCCAGAACAGCGGGCCGAACCAGCCCAGATGATGGTAGCGGCGGAACCACGGCTCCGACAAAAACGGCCGCAGCGCCCGGACGCGGGTGAAATTGCGGTGCGCCGCGAACGTCCGCGTCGCGGCCGCGCCGGACACGCGGTTGGCGGAGCCATGCCGCCGCGCCGTTCGCGCTGCGCGGTTGGCGAGGTTCGCATTATGCGTTGCCCCGCCTGTCGCCGCGGTGCCGTGTGTGGTAAGCGGCCGAACATGGGTGGCGGTGCGTACACGTCTTCCAGTCAAACCGCGCATCGGGCGCCCGATCCGGCCGACATGCGTCCGCGGCGCAAAGTGCGCAATGCCCGCGCCGCGCCGGCCCAGGCTGATATGCGGTGCGAAGCCTCGCGCACCGATGTGCGGAGCAAAATGCGGCGCGGCAAAGTGCACGGCACCACCGCCAAAATGCGGCGCGCCGCCGCCGAAATGCGGGCCGCCGCCGATGTGCGGCGCACCACCGCCGCCTCTATGCGGGGCTGCAAGTCCTGTCCCGCACGCCAAGGATGCGGTGAGGACGACGGCGCTAATTCCAGTCGCGAGCTTCGATGCGCGCATGACGCGAAATCCCATGGTTGGTATCTGCTGATGCAAATAGGAACTGTCGGGAAAATAACGTGCGCCGCGCGGGCGAGTTCCCGAATATGTGAAACCCCGCGCCAATCCGTGATGCTGCAACGCACCGAGCGTTGCCTGCGTCCTGGGAAAACATGAACAAAAAGTCATGCTCTGGCGAAGCGGATGAGGGCGAACAGGGCCAAGCATCATCGTTCTCGCGATGCGGTTTTTTGCATCCGAGGTTTGCGGCACGGCATGAGCAAGGACGCCGCGCCGGACGGATCATCGTAGCACGCGTAAGCCAAGGGGCTTGCCGAGCCACGATCTCGTCAGTTGCCGAAATGACACAGGCAGGCGAACATCCGCCGCAACCGTCTGGGCAGGGGATCTATTTCGCGTTATGGTGTTATAGTCTGGGCAGTCCCGAAAAGGGGGTGACGTGCACAGC
>JASHSE010000464.1 GCA_030036975.1 Xanthobacteraceae bacterium
TATACGATCCGCATTGCCACCGGGCTCGTGGAGTTATCGCCCGAGCACATTGTGTCGACGACACTCTACAATGGCCAGTTTCCGGGTCCGCTGGTGCGGTTGACCGAAGGCAAACAGGTCGTCGTCGATATCGTCAACGACACGGACACCCCCGAGCAGCTGCACTGGCATGGCCAGTTCGTTCCTGTCGACGTCGATGGCGCCGCCGAGGAGGGCACGCCCTATATCCCCGCGCACGGTATGCGCCGCATTTCCTATGTGCCGAAGCCGTCGGGTTTCCGTTTCTATCACACGCACGTCGTCCCGAAGAACAATCTGGGCATGGGCACCTACACCGGACAGGCCGGGCCGGTTTATATCGAGCCTGTCGACAATCCGGGCGCCTACGATCGCGAGATATTCCTGGTGCTCAAGGAATTCCTGCCGTCGTTCAGCCAAGGCGGCGACATGGCGCAGGATTTTCTTATCGGCGAGCCGGACCGGCAATTGCAGGACATCGGCCAGAAAGCCGACGAGCAGTTCAAAGGGCCCAAGGGCTACGAAGTCGGCTACGATCTCTTCGGCATCAACGGCAAGATGCTCGGTCACGGCGACCCGATCCGCGTCAAGCAAGGCGAGCGCGTTCTGTTTCACGTCCTCAATGCCAGTGCCGGCGAAATCCGCAGTTTGGCGCTGCCCGGCCACGTTTTCAGGATTGTGGCGCTCGACGGCAATCCGGTGCCGACCCAGGCGGATGTCCCGGTGCTGTGGCTCGGCACCGCCGAGCGCATCTCGGCCATTGTCGAAATGAACCATCCCGGCATTTGGGTCATGGGCGATCTGAGCGACGACGAC
Organism: Xanthobacteraceae bacterium; assembly: GCA_030036975.1. Lineage (GTDB taxonomy): Bacteria > Pseudomonadota > Alphaproteobacteria > Rhizobiales > Xanthobacteraceae > BOG-931. The sequence goes on from JASHSE010000464.1 coordinate 835, forward strand.
CGCGGCCACGGCATGGGCATCGTCGTCGAATACGCCAATGCAAAGGGCGCGCCGCAATGGAGCGAGCCAAAACCGTACAAATGGGATTACACGCTATTCGGCAAGGCCGGTGCCGCGCCCGCGTCACCGGACGAAACAATGGAGTTTACGATCGTCAAGCACAACGGTGCGCTCGACGGGTTCAATGAATGGGTGCTCAACGACAAAGCCTTTTCGATGGCAACCATGAAGCCGGTCTACAATGTGCATCAAGGCCGCCGTTACCGACTCAAGTTCCGCAACGCCAGCGACGACATTCATCCGCTGCATTTACATCGCCACAGCTTCGAGCTTGTCCGCGTCGGCGGCAAGCCGACCGCGGGCGTGATGAAGGACGTGGTGATGCTCGGCGGATTCCAAGACGTGGAGTTCGACTTTGTCGCCGACCATCCGGGGCTGACGTTGTTCCATTGTCACCAGCAATTACACATGGATTTCGGTTTCATGTTCCTGCTGAATTACGCATGACCGGCTCGGTTTCTGGCTTGGGCACGACGGCAGCGATCCGGGCCTGTTTGCCGTATGTCCAACCAGCCGCCGCTATGACAATCAAGGCGCCGAAAATGACGGGAAGGCGCAATCCGAGATGCACCGACGCCAGACCGGCCGCCAGCGCGCCAAGCGCGGGGGCGCCGCGGAAGATCAGGCCATAAAGCCCCATGACGCGGCCGCGCATGGCGCGTTCGGAGGACAGCTGAACAATGGTCTGGATCGCAATGCCGGCAACGGACAAGCAAAAGCCGAACACCGCGATACATGGGACGGCAAGCCAGATCGTGCCGGCGACACTGACGCCAATGGCGGCAGCCGCGCCGCCGAGCGACGTTGCGACCGCCACGAAGACCAGGTCCAGCGATTGCGAGCGGTGGCCGACCCAAACGCCGCCCAATATCGCCCCGGCGCCGGCCGCCGAGGCCAGAACGGAAAACCCGCCGGCGCCGAGATGGAAAATCTGCCCGGCAAATCCCGGCAGCAATTGGTTGAGAGGCCGTCCGCCGATGCTGATAGCCATCAGCAACAGCAGCATTGCGGCAATTGCGGGATGGCTCGCCGTATAACGGACGCCTTCCTTGAACTCGGTCGAAAAAGTCCGCCGTTTGCGAGGCTTTTTGTCAGCTTCGTCGATCCTGACCCACAGCAGCGCGACCAGAAATGCAACATAACTTATCGCGTTGGCGAAAAAGGCGGCCGCAATGCCGGACCAGACCATGACCAGGCCGGCGAGCATCGGCCCGATGAAGCGGGCAACGTTGAAAATCACCGAATTGATCGCCACCGCCGCGCCTAGATCACTCTCGGCCACGAGCGATGGCACAAGCGCGAGCCGCGCCGGCTGATTGAACGCAACGACGGCGCCCTGAAATCCCGTCAATGCGACAAGGGTCCAAATATTCAGGTGATGGACGGCCGCGAGGACGAAGAGCACCATCGCCTGGGCCAGCGAAACAAATTGGCTCGTTTTCACGACCGTCAACTGGTCGGCGCGGTCGGCAACCGCGCCGGCAAGCGGGCCGACCACGAGGCCTGGAAAAAAGTCGGCGAACGCGAGGATGCCGAGCCAAAGCCCGGAATGCGTCAGTTCCCACGTCAACCAGCTCACCGAAATCCGCTGCATCCATGTGCCGACCAGGGAGACGGCGTTGCCGGCGGCGTAAATGCCGTATGTGGTATTCTTCAGCGGGAGCGCGAGCCCGGTTTGCGAAAATGACGGCATCGGCACCGATCAGCAGGTCGCAGAGGAACGCGAACGATTCATTTTCCGCACTCGGCCCGTTGGCGGCTTTCACTGTCTGGCGGCGAGCCTCCACCAGTACATCAACGAATAGACCACGTAGGGTACAGCCAGGATCGGGAACAGCCACACCAGCCAAAGCGGAATCTTGTTGATGATACGCTCGGGAACGAGCATGGCGATGATGCCAAGCGCGCCGGCGATGATGATGGTCGTCAACGTCCAGCCGTACCACAGCATGTTCGGCCCGGAATTGGGACGCGCCGCCTCAAGCCCCCAGACCAGGCGGCCGATCGCCGGCCAATATGTGACCAGCGGATAGTTGAAGTATTGCACCAGGCAATAAATCACCGGGCCGGAAATGGAAAAGGTTATGGCGAACGCCCGGAATTTACTTGACCTCGCCAACGACGACGTGGGTTGCGTCGTTGCGGAGACAGTTGTGGTCGTGCTCATGACGCAAAGCCCCGGCTGTTGTTGAGGACGTGGCCGACGATGAAGAGGAACCAGACGATGACGGCGAGCACCAGGGTCACGCCCTTGCGCGCGTTGTCATATTCCGGGTTCTGGGCATTTTTCCAAAAGTACCAATAGGCCGGCAGCAGAACCAAGCCGATCGCCGCCATATGCTCCTTGAAGTCGAAGAATCCCCCGGTCTTGTAGTAATGCTCAGCCTCGAGCGGAATCCGGATGGCGACGCGATACTGCGTATAAATGAATGAGCCGATGAGGAAGACGATCACATAGAGCGCGCAGACCGCGGTTGCGTATCCAGCGGCGGGCACCGCACGAAAGCGAGCCACTATCCCTGCGGCGGGCTTGCGGACGGGCAGCGCCACCGCCATGGCCTGGTGCGTGAGCGCGCCGAGGAGACCCAACGCGCAGATGAGGTGGGCGAACAGCCACAAGGTCCAGAACGTGTTGGTGGAAATGATGCCGCTCATGAGCGTTTCCCCGTTTCCTTCGGTCACCCCCGAATGACGGCGGTCCATCCGCCATGCGGACCCCGCATCCTTTGGCTTTATGCCGACGGCAGCTTATCGCGGGCCTATGGGTCGGACAATTTCCTAATGCGCCGGGCGCATATGACCCTCACGCAAGCATGAATTCGGCGCCTGGCGAAGCGCCCCTCTGGGCGCCAAGCCGTTTCGCGGCGACAGCGCCGAAACTGGCGGGATGCTCCCCTTCGCCCAGGGCTCATACGAATGCCAGCAGCCCACAGCCCACGACCACGACCACGCTGCCCCAGAACGCGATGCTGTCGAACGTGCCGAGCGCATGCTTGCCCATCAGCATCTTATTGCGGGCCAAAAGCCCCATGGCGACGACGGGACCAATCAGGACGAAAATCAGCGCGACCATGAGCGTCAGCACCAAGCCGATAAGATCGTCGAAAAAGAACACAAGCACCACCGCGGGCAGCGACTCGGC
>JASHSE010000465.1 GCA_030036975.1 Xanthobacteraceae bacterium
CGCGGCCGAAGATTTTTGCCAAGCACATCGTCAAGCCCGACACGCTGTACGAGCGCGTGGCGGAAGTCGACGAGCGCGTGCGCGCCGACGGTACCGTGGAGCGCGCGCTCGCCCTCGACGCAGTGCGCAGCGAGCTTGAACGCGCCAAGGCCGATGGCATCGCCGCCGTCGCTATCGCGCTGATGCATGCTTACCGCTACAGCGATCATGAGCAACGTATCGCCGCGCTGGCGCGCGAAATCGGCTTCGCCCAGGTCTCAGCGAGCCACGAGGTCTCGCCGCTAATCAAGCTCGTCGGCCGCGGCGACACGACGGTCGTCGACTCGTATCTGTCGCCGATCCTGCGCCGCTACGTGGCGCAAGTGGCGGAGCAATTAAATCCTTCGCCCTCCCCTGCAGGGGGAGGTGAAGAACCCCGCCTCATGTTCATGATGTCGTCGGGCGGGCTCACCGCGGCGGACTTGTTTCGCGGCAAGGACGCGATCCTGTCCGGGCCGGCGGCCGGCGTCGTCGGCATGGCCGAGACCGGCCGGCAAGCCGGCTTCGACCGGCTCATCGGCTTCGACATGGGCGGCACTTCGACCGACGTGTCGCACTACGCCGGCGAATACGAGCGCGCCTTCGAGACCGAAGTCGCCGGCGTGCGCATGCGCGCGCCGATGATGCGCATCCACACCGTGGCGGCGGGCGGCGGCTCGATCCTGCATTTCGACGGCGCCCGCTTTCGCGTCGGCCCGGATTCGGCCGGCGCCAATCCGGGCCCGAAATGCTACCGCCGCGGCGGGCCGCTCGCCGTGACCGACGCCAATGTGATGGTCGGCAAGCTCATTGCCGGCTTCTTTCCAAAAATATTCGGACCCGAACAAAACCTGCCGCTCGACGCCGACGCCGTGCGCGCCGCGTTCGCGGCGCTCGCCAAGGACACCGGCGACGGCCGCTCCGCCGAACAGGTCGCCGACGGCTTTATCAGGATCGCGGTCGAGAACATGGCGAACGCGATCAAAAAGATCTCGGTGCAGCGCGGCTACGACGTGACCCGCTACGCCCTCAATTGCTTCGGCGGCGCCGGCGGCCAGCACGCCTGCCTGGTCGCCGACGCGCTCGGCATGACGAGCGTGCTCATTCATCCGCTGTCATCGCTGCTCTCCGCCTACGGCATGGGTCTCGCCGACATCCGCAGCGTGCGCCAGCAGGCGATCGAGGAGCCGTTCGGCAACAAGGCGCGCGCCATCGTGCAGAAAATCGCCGGCGCGCGCGCGCGCGATACCATTGCCGAAGTGGCAAGCCAAGGCGTCGCAGCGGACAAGATCAAAGTCCACGTACGCGCCCATATCCGCTACGCCGGCACCGACACCCCGCTGATCGTCGAAGCGGGCACGCTGCAGCACCCTCCCCTGCAGGGGGAGGGTCGGCCGCGAAGCGACCGGGGTGGGGCAAGCAGCCGCGCCGCCGCATCACCCCCGCCCGCCGCGCTTCGCGCGGCGACCTCCCCCCTCCAGGGGGAGGTGGAATTGTCGTCCCTCCTAAAAATGAAAGCCGCCTTCGAGCGCGCCCATAAGGCGCAGTTCGGGTTCATCGACCGCGGCAAGGAGCTGGTGATTGAAGCCGTCTCGGTCGAGGCGGTCGGCGGCGGCGCGCAGTTCAATGAAACGAAAGCGAAAAAGACGCGAACAAAACTTCCGCCGCCGGCGCGGCGCACGCGCTTCTTCTCCGCCGGCAAATGGCAGCGCGCGCCCGTCTATATGCGCGAGCGGCTGGCGCCGGGCCACAAGGTGAAAGGCCCGGCGATCGTCATCGAACTGCATCAGACGGTCGTCGTCGAGCACGGCTGGCAGGCCGAGCTGACGGCGAAGAATCATCTCGTGCTGCGGCGCGTGCAAAAGCTCACGCCGGCCCGCGCCATCGGCACCAAGGCCGATCCGGTGATGCTCGAAGTGTTCAACAATCTGTTCATGTCGATCGCCGAGCAGATGGGCGTGGCGCTGCAGAACACCGCCTATTCGGTGAATATCAAGGAGCGGCTCGACTTCTCCTGCGCGGTTTTTTCCGCCGACGGCTCGCTGGTCGCCAACGCGCCGCACATGCCGGTGCATCTCGGCTCGATGGACCGCGCCGTCGAGACCATCATCCGCGAGAACAAGGGCCGGATCCGGCCGGGCGACGTCTACGCCATCAACGCGCCCTACAACGGCGGCACGCATCTGCCGGATATCACGGTGTGTACGCCGGTGTTCTCGTTCCCCTCCCCCCTGCGGGGAGGGGTTAGGGGTGGGGGTCGGGAGGCAGCTCTGAAACGGAGAGGGATGCAGAAGCGTTCGTCCGCGCGCTCGCGCCGCCTCACGACCCCCACCCCCAACCCCTCCCCGCAAGGGGGAGGGGAGATATTGTTCTGGGTCGCCTCGCGCGGGCACCATGCCGACGTCGGCGGCATGTCGCCGGGCTCGATGACGCCGAATGCCACCAACATCGAGCAGGAGGGCGTCTACATCGACAATTTCAAGCTGGTCGATCGCGGCCGCTTCCGCGACAAGGAGCTGTACGCGCTCCTCACCGGCGCCAAATATCCGGCGCGCAATCCGCTGCAGAACGTGGGTGACATCAAGGCGCAGATCGCCGCCAACGAAAAAGGCGTGCAGGAATTGCGCAAGATGGTGCGCCATTTCACCCTGCCGGTGGTGCGCGCCTATATGCGCCACGTCCAGGACAACGCCGCCGAGAGCGTGCGCCGCGTGCTCGACCGGTTGCACGACAGCGCGTTCGCGGTCGAGACCGACCAGGGCGCGCGCATCAAAGTGCGCATCGCGGTGGACAAGAAAAAGCGCGAAGCAACCGTCGACCTCACCGGAACGAGCCCGCAGCAGACGACCAACTTCAACGCGCCCGAGCCGGTGACGCGCGCGGCCGTGCTCTACGTGTTCCGCGTCATGGTCGACGACGACATCCCGATGAACGCCGGCTGCCTGCGGCCGATCCGCATCATCCTGCCGAAGCGCTCGATGCTGTCGCCGGAATTTCCCGCCGCCGTGGTCGCCGGCAATGTCGAGACCTCGCAGGAGGTGACCAATTGCCTGTTCGGCGCACTCGGCGCCATGGCGGCGGCGCAGGGCACCATGAACAATCTCAATTTCGGCAACGCGCGCTACCAGTATTACGAGACGATCTGCTCCGGCTCGCCGGCCGGCCCGGGCTTTCCCGGCACCGACGCCGTGCACACCCACATGACCAACACGCGGCTCACCGACCCGGAAATCCTGGAATTCCGCTATCCGGTGCTGCTCGAAGACTTTCACATCCGCAAGGGCTCGGGCGGACGCGGGCGCTTCAACGCCGGCGACGGCGTCATCCGCACCATCCGGTTTCTGGAAAAGATGGAATGCACCATCCTGTCCGGCCACCGCCGCGTGCCGCCATTCGGGCTTGACGGCGGCGAGGATGGACAAGTTGGCGAGAACCGGGTGCGCCGCAACGACGGCCGCATCGAAAAACTCGCCGGCTGCGACGCCACCATCATCGACGCCGGCGAGGCGATCATCATCCAGACGCCGACCGCGGGTGGGTATGGGATGCCGGAAGCGTGATCACGAACTGCGCGCACATATTTGTTGACCTCACCCTGAGGTGCTCGGCGCGGAGCGCCGAGCCTCGAAGGGCGAGGCCTCGGCGCCTCGGCCTGCATCCTTCGAGGCCCGCGCTGCGCGCGGGCACCTCAGGATGAGGTGAACAGGTTTCGCAAAAACCCGGCGAGATCATCGGTGGCGTAATCGACGTGCGGCGCATCGCGGCCGGCGAGCTCCCAGTCCTCGCGTAAGACCACGGCGGCGGCTTGCGGCACCACCAGCACGGTGATCATGCCGAGCGCGTGCGGCACTTCGAGATTGCGGGCGAGATCCTCGAAGATCGCGGCGCGTTGCGGATCGACATTGTGGCGCGACAGAAAGCGCGCATAGACCTGCGGCTGCGGCTTCGGCTCGAGCGCGGCGGCGCGGATGTCGAACACGTCCTCGAAATGCTCGGCGATTTCGAGCCGGCTCATCACGGCGTCGGCATGGGCGCGCGTGCCGTTGGTGAGGATGAGCTTGCGGCCGGGCAGCGCCGCGATCGCCGCGCCGAGCGCCGGGTTCGGCGTCAGCGGCGAATGGTCGATCCGGTGCACGACCTCGAGAAACGCGTCAGGCTGCAACCCATGCTCCTCCATCAGGCCGCGCATGGTGGTGCCGTAGCGCCTATAATAGTCCTTCTGCAGCCGGAACGCCTCGTCGTGGCTGACGTGCAGGAAATCGACGATGTAGTCGCGGATGCGGACGTCGACCTGCTGCCACAGATTGAGGTGATGCGGATAAAGCGTATTGTCGAGATCGAACACCCAGGTCTCGATCCCGGCGAAGCCGCAGCCGGCGCGCGCGCTCATTACCTCCGACTCGTTCTTGCCACTTTTCACAGCGACAAGCTTTTAAAGCGTATCGAATCAGTTGCAATCCCTTCGCGTCGGGGTTCGGGTCGGGGTCACGCGTATGCGCAAAAAGTTGCGGAAGACGCTGCCGTATTTCGTTGCGATCTTCCTTGGCACGATGGCCGCCGCTTTGGTCGCCGGCGTCGCGCTGCTCGCCGCACATTCCTGACAAAGAGGCGGTCAGATCGCAACTTACTTCACCTCTCCCCGCAGGGGAGAGGTCGAGCGAGCGCAGCAAGCGAGGGTGAGGGGGTTCGGAAGCTGCAGTATTTTCTGATGCTTCCGAATCCCCTCACCCCAACCCTCTCCCCTCCGGGGAGAGGGAGTGCGCGATGCTCGCGGCGCACCCGACGACCATCCTGGGTCAGCCCGCCTCGCGCCAGGACGTCGCCGGGACGAGGTGCTGCAGCGCGCCGTCGTGCAGGCGCACCGGATCGCGCTCGCCTTCCATCGCCAGCCGCAGCACGGAGCGAGCGAGTTCGTCGGGCTTGATCGAGCTGTTGCCGATCGACTTGAGCGTAAGCCAAGCCTCATCGAACGCGGCCTCCAGGACGATCAGCGTCTTTGGATCGAAGGCGTTGCTGTGGAAGCCGCGCATAGGGGCCCTTGCCGCGTACGATCTGGAGGGGCGGCCGAGGCAACCACGGCCGCCACGGCGAGTCTCGGCGCAAACTTGGCCGAGTTGTGACGCTCGCGCTTGTTATTTCTTTGCCATTCGCGCGTTTGTGATCGCCCCGTCCGCGCCCGGTTCCACCGCCGCAATTTCGTTGATCAGCTTCTTGAGTATGGCGTCGGCGAAGCCGTCATAATCCTTAACGGGGATCATGAACGCGCCCGGACCGCCGATCACATGATCGCGATAATAAACGTCGAGGCCGGGTTCCACGGTGAGGATCGGCAGGCCGTTGATGGCGACGCCGTCGCGCACCGCTTCGTCGCGCGCCGCCGTCACGTCGCGGCCGCTGTTGTTGGAACCGTCGCCCGACACGTCGATGATGCGGCGGACGGCGCGATACGGGCTGCCCGCCAGCAGCAGCCGCGAAAAATCGATGGCGCCGCTGATCGAGGTGCCGCCGCCGAACAGCCGGCGCGGTGCCGCTTCGATAGCCGCCGCAAACCCATTGGCGCCGGCTTCGTCCTTGACCAAGGTCCAATCCGCGACCACGACGTGCAGGAACGGTCCGGTCCACTGCATCATGGTGACGGCGATCGACTGCGTGGCGAGCGAGCGGATGGCGTTGAGCACTTGCGGATTGCGGAACGCCGAGGCGTAGCCCTGCTTCTGCAATTCGAAGCGCCCCATGCTGACGCTGCCCGAGGTATCGACGGCGAGCACGAGTGCGACCGCGACGTCAGGCCCCGCGGGTTTTGGCGGCGGCGCTTGGCTCTGCGCCACGGCGGCGCCGCCGGCGACCAAAAGGATGAACGCGCCCAGAACGGCGCGCC
>JASHSE010000466.1 GCA_030036975.1 Xanthobacteraceae bacterium
CGCCGAGATCGGCCAGACGATCGACGGCAAGCACGCCGACGCCGCCGCCATTGGTGAGAATGGCAAGGCGCTTGCCTGAAAGTTCGGTCACATGGCCGAGTGTCTCCGCCGCGGCGAACAACTCATCGAGATCGCGCACGCGCAAGAGCCCGGCACGGCGGAACGCGGCATCGTACACCGCGTCCGACCCGGCCAGCGCGCCGGTATGGGTGGCCGCCGCCTTGGCCCCTTGCGCGTGGCGGCCCGACTTGATCACCAGCACCGGCTTGGCGCGCGCCGCCGCGCGTGCCGCCGACATGAACTTGCGCGCGTCCTTGATGGATTCGATGTAGAGGAGAATGGCGCGGGTGCGGTGATCCAGCGCGAAATGGTCGAGCAGATCCGCAAAGTCGACATCGATGCTGTCGCCGAGCGAGACGATCGCCGAAAAGCCGACGTCGTGCGCCGCCGACCATGCGACGAGTCCGGTGGCGATGGCGCCCGACTGCGAGATCAGCGCCAGGTCGCCGGTGCGCGGCATCGCCGCAGCGAAGCTGGCATTGAGCTTGGCCACCGGCGCCAGAACGCCGAGGCAGTTCGGGCCGACAAGCCGCATGCCGGCGGCGCGCGCAGCCTGTTCGCTCTGCGCCGCAAGCGAGCCGGGGCCATGGCCGAGACCCGCGGTGATGATGATGCCGGCCGGCGTGCCTTTCCGCGCGGCCTCCGCAACCACCGAAGGCACTGCAGGCCGCGGCACCGCGATCACCGCGAGATCGGGCGCTTGCGCAAGCTCGGCGTAGGACTTGACCGCCGCGACGCCCTCGATCGCCGGATAATGCGGATTGACAAGCGCGATCGTCCCGGCAAAGCCGCCGCGCTGCAGATTCATCAACACGGCGCGGCCCGGCGAGGTGACCCGCGGCGACGCTCCGACCACGGCGACCGAGCTTGGCGAGAACAGCGTCTCCAATCGGTAAGTCGACATCGTGGTCCGTCTGCGCCGCCGGATTGTTGGCTTAACCGCCCGGCACCGTAGCTGGTTTCGCGGTGCTCCTTAAGACGCGTGACGCTGCCGTTCTACTAGGGACGCCTGCTCGGCGGCGCAAGCCTCCGCCGGCGGCGCGAGTTCCGGCCGCGCCAGCTAGACTTGAAGGATTCGTCGGTCAGCGCCAGCCGGCCCTGCGCGTCACGGTCGAGGAAGTGACCCGCAGGAGAGCCATTGAGGTCACAGCGCATGTATTCATTATCGTTGACCTCTGACCAAGTGCACCGTCACCGTAATTCAAACGCGGCAGCATAGCTTTGCACGCCGTCGCTGCCGCTCACCGCATAGATGCCCATCATCGTGTTGCGATAGATGGTATTGCCGGTGGTGAGCGCGCTGCCCGGATATTCGTAGGGAATCCAGCGCGCCGCGCCGAACGCGCCGTCGGCATCAACCTTGACCGAGCAGAACACCGCCGCGTCACGGATGGTCCCCGCCGCCAGATGATAGCCGCCAGGCACCGCCGTGATGCCCTCGAAATGGGTGACAAGCGAGGGCACATTCAGCGCGCTGTAAAGCGTCAGATTGCCGAACGCGCCGGTCGCGGCATCGTAATCGATCAGCATGCCCTTGTTGAGGCCGTGGCCGTCGCGCGTGCCGCCCGCGATCACGTATTGCGTGCCGCCGCGTTCGATCTGCCAGATGCCGTAGGCGGTGGTCAGGCTGGCCGCGCCGCCCAGATCGAAGATGGTCCAGCGCTTGGTCCGGATGTTGTAGATGAAGGCGTTGCCGGAGAATGGCACGGGCGTGCCGTCATGCATCAAGTCGTAATTGCCCACCACCAAATCGCCCATCGTGCTGTGCGCGATGGTGTTCCACACCGTGCGGCCGGGAAACAGGTCCGAGGGTACGTCGATCTGTTGCCACGCGCCGCCGCCGCCGGGTGGGCCTTCGTAGTAGAGGCCGTGATTGCGTGCTTCGCTGCCCGCATATTGATAGCTCCCCACCGCGCGGATGTTGCCCCCGCCGATCGATGGATTGAACAGCGGCGTGTCCGGTCCGTAGAAGGTGGCGCCGGTAATCTCTTGTCCGGAAATCTCGGGTACAAGAATGTGGATGCCGTCGGGGTCGGTGGGCGAGATCGGCCCGGTATAGAGCAGCGGGTTCTGCACCCCGCCCGTGACCGCGCTGCCGGTCAGCACCACGTCGCTTCCGGCGAGCCCGCGCACGCCGGTGACGAAATAGTTGGGCTCCAGGATGGTGTTCGATGTCACTTTCGGCGATTTCGCCGATTGTCCGGATTTTGTCTTTGCCATGCCAATTCCCTCAAATGTCCGAATCGCCCGCGAACACACTATACTCGGAGGAGTTGCATAACAATCGGCACGGAGTTCATGGCGCTCTCGCCGCGACAGCCCAGAGATCACTTTTCGCCGCTGCTTAATTCGCGCTAAGCTCGCCCCAATAGATCGAGGATCTTCCTCATGACCAATACCCCCAACACGCTCGTCATCCGCAACGGCACCGTGATCGACGGCTCAGGCGCGCCGGCGCGGCGCAACGACGCCATCGTCGTCGAGGGCAACCGCATCAAGCACGTCGGCGCGCTGCCGCCCGATATCGCGCTCGACGACCGCCGCAACGTCGCGGTGATCGACGCCGCCGGGCAATGGATCATGCCCGGCCTGATCGACGCCCATTGCCACGTCTCCTACGGCTATCCGGTAATCAAGGGCGAAGGCAAAGGCCGCGGCACCACGCGGCCGGAATTTTCCACGCTGAAAGCCGCACGCAGCGTGCAAAAAGTGCTGCGCTCCGGCGTCACCGGCATTTCGGTGCCGGGCGGCACCTGGTTCACCGATGTCGGCGTGCGTGACGCCATAAAACTCGGCCTGATGGAAGGCCCGCGCATGTACGTCGCCGGCCGCATGATCGTCACCTACGGCTGCATCGAGGACGACGAGCCGTCGTGGGAAGGCACGCCCGACCATTCGATCGGCAAATTGTGCAACACCGGCGACGAGATGGTCACCGAGGTGCGGCGCCAGGGCAAGCACGGCGTCAATTTCATCAAGATGGCGGACAGCCGCTCCGGCGAATCGCAGATGCTGGCCAAGGAGGAGATCGCCGCGGTGGTCGCCGAAGCGCATCGCCGCAATCTGCGCGTCGGCATCCACTCGCGCGGCGCCGGCTCGACCCGCGCCGCCGCCGAAGCCGGCGTCGACTGGATCATCCACGCCGATCTCGCCACCGACCGCGATCTCGAGGCGGTCGCCAAGGCCGGCATGCCGATCATTCCGACCGCGACCTTCCTCGCCATGGTGGTCGAGCTCGGCCAAAAAGTCGGCGCCGAGCAGGTGCAGCTCGACATCAACCGCATGAAGCGGCACTTCGAGGCGCTCTGCGTGCTGATGCACAAGGCGCGCAAGCTCGGCATCAAACTTCTGGTCGGTACCGATACCGGCAACAACACCTTCATGCGCTACGGCGAGGTGCACGCCAAGGAATTGGAGATCTTCGTCAAATATGGCGACTACTCGCCGCTCGAGGCGATCAGTGCGGCGACGCGCGACAACGCCTACGCCATCGGGCTGCAAGGTCAGGTCGGCGAGCTGGCGCCGGGAAAACTCGCCGATCTGATCGTGCTCGACCGCGATCCGCTCGCCGACATCACCGTGCTGCAGGGCGGCAAGCACCTGACCCACGTGATCAAGGACGGCAAGATCGTTGATCTTGCCCCGCGCGAGGAGATGCTGACGTTCCGCGAAGCGGCGGAATGACCGCTTGGCGTTTCGCTTGTCAGGCCGACGCAGCCTGAGCGAGTCGATGTCCGGCGGCTTCGGCGCGGCCGAACAGCATTGCGTCGATACTGTAGGGTCCGGCGCCGAACGCGACGACGAACAGCATGCCGCCCATCATCGACAGATGCTCGTAGAAATAAGCGTGCTGGGTGTGCGCCGCGGCGCCGGTGAACGCCCAATACGGATGGAACAGCACGGCCAGCGCCAGCGTATAGAAGAACAGCGCCAGCGCCACCAGCCGCGCCAACAGGCCGACAATCAACATGGCGCCGCCGCCGATCTCGAGCGCAACTGCGCCCCACACCAGATCGCCGGAATACGGAATACCGGCGCTCGCCATGTGGGTGGAGGTTGCCGCAATCGCGCCGAGCTTGCCGATCCCGGACACCACGAAGATCAGCGCCATCAGAATGCGACCCAACGGCGGCAGGGGTTTGAGTAGCGGATGCATTGAAACTCCTCGTCTTCCTTGTTGCGCCGCCGATATAACAGGCGCGCAGTTGCCGATGAGGCTGCCTCGCGGGAAAGTGATGTGTCCTGATTGTTACGTTAGCGAGCGTAAACGCGGCGTCCCCCCGTCGCTTTCTGCGAGAACTTGACCAGCGCCGTGCGGTCGGTGCTATACCGCGTGCCTTATTCCGCCGCCTGGCGCGGCGGCGCGCGCATCGATTCGAGTCCGTCGACGGCGGTGGCGGAAATCGTCGTGCGCACCATGTGGCGCGGCTCATTGGCCGGCCACGGCCGGCCGCGATGCATGGTGGCGCGGTTGTCCCACATCACCACGTCGCCCTTGTTCCAGCGGTGCTGATAACTGCGTCCGGGCGCGGTCGTTGCCGTCATCAATTCGGCGAGCAGCTGTTGCGCCTCCTTCAGCTCCATGCCCTCGATCGCATAAGTGTGCGAAGCAAGGTACAGCGCCTCGCGTCCGTTCGTCGGATTGCGCCAGATAAGCCGCCAGCATTGCGGCGGCAACGCCGCCCGTTCTTCAGGGCTCGCCAGACCGGGCGCAATCTTGCCGCGCGAATAGGCGTAGTCGTGCCAGGCGAACGCATGGCGCAGCTTTTGCTGCAGCGGCGGCTCGAGCCGCTCGAAGGCAAGGCGCGTCGAGACGAACTCGGTCTCGCCGCCGCGACCCGGAATGATGCGCGACGACAGCACCGAGGCGAGCGCCGGCACGCGCTTAAACGGGCTGTCGGTGTGCCAGAGCTGGTTGGCCTTGTTGCGCAGTGCCAGGCGATGATCCTCCGGCACCACGTTGCCGTTGTCGTCGAGCGTCTTGAGGATGACGAGATTCGTTCCGAATCCCTCCGAGCCGACCTTGGTGACTTCGAGCGGCCCGAAGCGGCGCGAGAACGCAATTTGCGTCTCGTCAGTGACGTCCTGATCGCGGAACAGCAGGACCGAGTGCTCCTCGAACGCCGCACGCACTTCTTTGTACGCGGCGTCGCTCGCCGCCACGTCGGCCAGCGTCACACCGCGCAACTCGGCGGCAAAACCGGGACCCCGCGGAACGATCTGCATTCGATCAATCCTTCATCGTTTGCCTCGTTTGCACGAGT
>JASHSE010000467.1 GCA_030036975.1 Xanthobacteraceae bacterium
CCGGCAAAACGCCAGCCGTCCTGCGGATAGGCAACGCGTTGCCCTCCCGCGGCGAGCGTGCCGAAACTCGCGAACCAGCCGGTGTTGCGCGGCCGTGGCGCGATGCCGGGCGGGCAGTGCATGAAGCAGGCGCCCTCGCCCGCCATGGCGTATTTGTAGCCGCCGGCGATGTAGAAGGCGCGGTCGGCAATCGAGGCAAGATCGGTCGGGCGCGCCAGAAAGCCGTGATAGCCGTCAATGACGATGAGGCGGTCCGGCGCTGCCAAGTGCTCGACCAGTCCGGACAGATCGGCCAGCGCAAAGCCGGAACCGAACAGAACCTGACTCACATAGACAAGATCCGGCGCCAGTTCGTGGGCCGCTGCAACAAGCCTGTCGGCGAGCGTCGCAAACGGTTCAGCCGCAACGGCGCGCAGCACGATGAGCCCATCTTCGGCAAGCCGCTCGCTCTGCCGGCGAAAGGAATGAAATTCGCCGTCGGTGGTCAGGATGCGTGGAGCCCGCTCGGTCGGGCAGCATGACAACAGACGATTGACGAACTCGTGGGTGTTCGGCGCCGGCACCAAGCTCGTCGGATCGGCAAGCCCGAGATGGCGCGCGATGCCGGCGCTGACGCTGCGCCAGACTGTGCCGAGCACGTTGTCCCACTTGTCGTCGGCCCAACGGGCGGCGTCGTCCCAGGCTCTGACCTGGGCGTCGCGCGCCACGTCCGGCCACAGATGATGCGAGTGCGCCGCAAAATGCAGCCGCTCCGGATCGGCACTGAGGAAGCGCGCAAACGCGGCGGCAAGATCGAGCGGCACCGGGCGGGGGCGGGAGCGGGCGGGCATGGCCATGGCATCGTTCACAGCGTGAGGTTTTGCGCCTAGAGTCTAGCAGAGGCCGGCGCACCAACCACGGCGACCGGCGGCGTTCGTCAGCGCGGCATGCAGCGGCTTTCGGATGGACGATCGCAAGACCCCTAAGAGCCGGGTCGAGCCCGGCATGCACGTCGACCTCGCCGGCCGGCGCAGCTATGCCGATTATCTCAAGCTTGATCTCCTGCTCGCCGCCCAGCAGCCGGTCACGCGCGAGCATGACGAAGTCGCCTTCATCGTCATTCATCACGTGCAGGAGCTTTGGCTCAAGCTCATTGCCCACGAGGTCGAAGCCGCCATGGCTGCGATCCGAGCCGACCACCTGCCGCCGGCGTTCAAATCGCTGGCCCGCGTCACCCGCATCCAGGAACAGCTCATCGCCGCATGGGACGTGCTGTCGACCATGACGCCGGCCGATTATCTCGCCTTCCGCGGTGCGCTCGGGCCGGCGTCCGGCTTCCAGTCCTACCAGTATCGGCTGGTCGAGTTTCGGCTCGGCGCCAAGGATGCGGGCATGGTGGCGCCGCACCGCCACGATCCCGCCGCCTACGCCAAGCTCGAAGCCGCGCTCAACGAGCCGGGCCTGTACGACGAAGCGCTGCGCATCCTTGCCCGCCGCGGCCTTCCGGTGCCGCCGGAGGTGCTCGAGCGCGATTTTTCGCAAGCCTACGTGTCAAACCCGAAAGTTCGCGACGTCTGGCTATCGGTCTACCGCAACGCGCAGCAGTACTTCGACCTCTACGAGCTCGCCGAGGAGCTGGTCGACGTGGAAGATTGGTTTCAGCAATGGCGCTTTCGCCACATGAAGACGGTCGAGCGCATCATCGGCTACAAGCCCGGCACCGGCGGCTCCTCGGGCGTCGGCTACTTGAAGACCGCGCTCGAGCATTCGTTTTTCCCGGAATTGTGGGAAGTGCGCACGTACCTTTAGGCGCCGCCCGGAGCGGCCGCTTTTCTTATGTCGGACAACCGACTAGATAGTCGGCTGAACCCAACTTATGCCCCCAGCCCCGGACCACGGATGAGCACGCCGCGTACCCTCTACGACAAAATCTGGCAAGACCATCTGGTCGATGAGCAACCGGACGGCACCTGCCTGATCTATATCGACCGCCACCTCGTGCACGAGGTGACGAGCCCACAGGCGTTCGAGGGCTTGCGGCTCGCCGGCCGCAAGGTGCGCGCGCCGGAAAAAACGCTCTGCGTCGTCGATCACAACGTGCCGACCACCGACCGGCGGCTGAAAAATCCCGATCCCGAAAGCGAGGCGCAGATCGCCTACCTCGCCGAGAACGTCAAACATTTCGGCCTCGAATATTTCGACGCGTTCGACAAGCGCCAGGGCATTGTCCACATCATCGGCCCGGAGCAGGGATTTACGCTTCCCGGCGTGACCTTGGTGTGCGGCGACAGCCACACCGCCACGCACGGCGCGTTCGGCGCGCTGGCCTACGGCATCGGCACATCGGAAGTCGAGCACGTGCTGGCGACGCAGACGCTTATTCAGACCAAGTCGAAGAACATGCGCGCCGTGGTCGACGGCAAGCTGCCGGAAGGCGTCACCGCCAAGGACATCATCCTCGCCATCATCGGCGAGATCGGCACCGCCGGCGGCACCGGCTATGCGCTGGAATATGCCGGCGAGGCGATCCGCGCGCTGTCGATGGAAGGCCGCATGACGGTGTGCAACATGTCGGTCGAGGCCGGCGCCAAGGCCGGCTTCATCGCGCCGGATGAGAAGGCCTACGCCTATCTGAAGGACCGGCCCAAATCGCCCAAGGGCCAGGCCTGGGACGACGCCGTGCGCTTTTGGGAGACGCTGCGCTCCGACGACGGCGCGCATTTCGACCGCGAAATCAGGCTCGATGCGGCAAAACTGCCGCCGCTGGTGACCTGGGGCACCAATCCCGAACAGGTCGTGTCGGTGACCGGCAGCGTGCCGCGGGGCGACGATTTCGCCGACGACAAAAAGCGCGAGGCGGTGCAGCGCGCGCTCGCCTATATGGGGCTCAAGGGCGGCGAGAAGATCGCCGACATCGCCATCGACCGCGTCTTCATCGGCTCATGCACCAATGCGCGCATCGAGGATTTGCGCGCCGCCGCCGAGGTGGTGGACGGCAAGACGGTGAGCGCCAACGTCAACGCGATGATCGT
>JASHSE010000468.1 GCA_030036975.1 Xanthobacteraceae bacterium
AAAGCGGGGACTGATGGCTGCCCTTGGCGTATTCGACCGGCCCGCTGCAAAGGGTTGCGCCGGACGTGGTGGTGATTTCCACCGCGTCGGCGGGGGCGAAGGCGGAGCCAGGCATGGTTGCGTCCGTGGTCGTGAACGAGACGCGCGGGAAGATCGCCTGCACGTCGGGGCGCCGCACGAACGCGTCGGTCAGTTCCGCAAGCCCGACTTTACGCGCCACCAGCGCGGCGGCCATGGCGAACTGCATGGAGAATTTTGCTTCGAGGCCGGTCTGCGGCCGGGCGTTGCGCAACATGACGAGCTGCGTCTTGCCGGTCGAGACATGAATGCGTTCGACCTTGTCGGGCGACAGATCGTAGCGCTCGACCAGGCCGAGCGCCGCGTCGATCGAGCGATGCGTCGCGTAGCAGATCGGGTAGCGTTTGATGTTGAGGCCTTCGCCCACGATATGCCACTGTTTGCGCGCGGCGTCGAACGGCCGGTCACGCTCGGTCTTGCCGTCCGGCGACAGCGCTGCCAGCAGCCCGGACGGATGTTCCAGTGCATCGAGTGAAGCGGTCAGCCCGGCCTGCGCCAGCCGCGCCGCAATTGCTCCGGATTGCGCAGCGCGGCCGACCTGAAAGGATTTTGTCATCGTTCCGAAATTGGCGACGAGGCCGGATGCCATCGACGCCGCGATCGCCATCGCAGTTGCGGCGCCGCGCTCATCGAGGCCGCGCAGCTTGGCGCACGCGGCGGCGGCCGCGATGGTGCCGAGCACGGCGCTCGGATGCCAACCTTTGCGATGCAGCGGTGTCGGCTCGCGCGCCAAGAGTTCCGCCCAGACTTCGAAGCCGGCGACGTAAGCCGTGAGCATCTCAGCGCCGCTCGAACCGCTGGCTTCGCCTTGGGCGAAAATCGCCGGCGCCAGCACGGCGCTCGGGTGGCCGTCGAGACTGACGTCGTCGTAATCGAGCACGTGGGCGGCAACGCCGTTGACCAAGGCGGCGCCTTCGACGCTGCGCCGCGCGCCTGACGGGATAAGCGAGGCTGCCGCCGCTCCGGCAGCGGCGCCGCTGCCCAGTTCGCGATCGACCAGCGCAATTTCCGGATCGCGCGCGCCTGCGACCAGAACCCCGAAACAAT
The DNA here is from genome assembly GCA_030036975.1 of Xanthobacteraceae bacterium. Classification (GTDB taxonomy): domain Bacteria; phylum Pseudomonadota; class Alphaproteobacteria; order Rhizobiales; family Xanthobacteraceae; genus BOG-931. Next base: position 1,126 of record JASHSE010000468.1, read on the forward strand.
CGGCAATGCCGGTGCGTGCGATGGCGCTCCCCTCCGCTGGAATTTGCCGTAAGGCAAGATCGGCGACGAAACGGCCGAGTCCAAAGGTCAGCGAACTCATGGCATCTCCTGTCGGGCCGCGCGCTGCCGTGCGAGCAAAACCCGGCGCCAGCATGGTGACTTCGCCGACGCCGTCAAGGTGCTGCAACGTTCCGGCCGATGTCGGTGCTGGCGGACGCGGCCTTGCTCTACGCCGACCGATTGACGGGCGCTCGCACCGGTCCGCTCGGAACCCCTTGAGCGTTTCGCACGTTGCAATCGAGAGTCGGGCTCGCGGAACACCTGGCGTTCCACACAGAAAGAATGAAGGATCGAACATGGGACTCTTCTCTAAGGACATCAAAAACATGGACGACCTGTTCGTGCACACCTTGCGCGACATCTACTATGCCGAAAAGCAGATCGTGAAAGCGCTGCCGGAAATGATCGAGAAATCGACCGACCCGCAGCTCAAGCAGGGCTTCCAGACCCATCTGCGCGAGACCGAGAACCACGTGAAGCGGCTCGAGCAGGTCTTCCAAATGGCCGGTAAGCAGCCGCAGGGCGTGGATTGCCCGGCGATCGACGGCATCATCGAAGAGGCGCAGGATGTCGCCGGCGAGGTGGAACAGAAACCGGTCCTCGACGCCGCCCTCATCGCCGCAGCGCAGGCGGTAGAGCATTACGAGATCACGCGCTACGGCACCCTGATCTCCTGGGCCAACCAGCTTGGCCGCAACGACTGCGTGCGGCTGTTGCAGCAAAATCTCGACGAGGAAAAGGCGACCGACAGGAAGCTGACCGCGATGGCCGAAGCCCAGGTCAACCGCAAGGCGGCCTGAAACAGCGAGGCGGCCTTCGCTGCCGGCGAAGGCCGCTACCACCTTGTTCCTGCGCGGGAACGATGACAGACATGATGCTGGTCGCTCCCGCAAAAGACGCAGCGGGTCGCGACCCCGCGCCGCGCGGGTACGCGCCCCGGAACCAAAGCGTTCCGCGGGCGTTTCGTTTGCCGGATGCGAGGCGGCCGGAGGGGTGCGCAAGCAAAATGAGTACAGTCCGTTCGAACTTGGCTGAAGCTGCGGGAGCAGTGGGCGCAGGATTGCCTTACCGCGTGTCAGTCGTGCACGCGCCCACGATCGAGCCGAGCCAAGTGCTCGATCAGCTGCCGGCGGCGGTCTACATCACCGATGCCGAGGGGAAAATCACCTATTTCAATGAGGCGGCGGCGGTGCTGTGGGGGTGCCGGCCGACGCTCAACGGCGACCAGTGGTGCGGCTCGTGGCGGCTCTATTGGCCGGACGGCAGGCCGATGCGGCATGACGAATGCCCGATGGCGGTGGCCCTGAAGGAGCAGCGCATCGTGCGCGGCGGCGAGGCGATCGCCGAGCGGCCGGACGGCACCCGCGTGCCGTTCATGGCGTTTCCCACGCCGCTCTATGATGCGTCCGGCGCCATGCTCGGCGCAGTGAACATGCTGGTCGACGTGAGCGAGCGCCAGCGCGGCGAGCGTGTGGCGAACCGGCTCGCATCCATCGTGGAATCGAGCGACGACGCCATCATCAGCAAGGATCTCAACGGCGTCATCGCCACCTGGAACAAGGCGGCCGAGCGGTTGTTCGGCTATTTTGCCGAGGAAGTCATTGGCAAGCCGATCACGATCATCATTCCGCACGATCGGCTGGATGAGGAAACCGGCATCCTGCAGCGCATCCGTCGTGGCGAACGGATCGATCACTTTGAAACCGTGCGGCAGCGCAAGGACGGCAGCCTGATCAATGTCTCGCTGACGGTTTCGCCGGTGACCGACGAATCCGGCAAGACCATCGGCGCTTCCAAGATCGCCCGCGACATCAGCGAACAGAAACGGCGCGAGGAGCAGGTCGCGCTGCTCGCCCGGGAGGCGGAGCACCGCACCAAGAATCTGTTGGCGCTGGCGCAAGCCACCGTGCACCTGACCCAAGCCGACACGCCGGACGAGCTGAAGGCCGCGATCGATGGCCGCCTGCAGGCCTTGGCCAAAGCGCATACGTTGTTGGCGCAGTCGCGCTGGGCCGGTGCCGACTTGCAAGTGATGGTGACCGACGAACTGTCGCCTTACATGGGCAACGGAGATGCCCGTGCCGAAATCTCAGGCCCGAGCGTGATGCTCGATCCGGACGCGGCACAGGCCATGGCGATGGCCCTGCACGAACTGGGCACCAACGCGGCCAAATACGGCGCGCTGTCAACGCCGCAGGGCTGCGTCAGGGTCGAATGGCAGCTGCAGTCCGGCAGCCGGCTTCGGTTGCAGTGGATAGAAACGGGCGGTCCGCCGGTGGCGCCGCCGCGGCGGCAAGGCTTCGGCACCCGCGTGATGCAGCGCATGGTGTGCGGCCAGTGCAACGGCGACATCGATTTTGGCTGGCGCAAGGAAGGCCTCGTGTGCGTGATCACGCTCGCGGCCTAGCGGTCAGAAATCAGAAGTCAGAAGTCAGAAGTCGGGAGTCAGAAGCATCTGATTTCCGACTTCTGATTTCTGGCTTCCGATTTCCGACTTCCGCCTCACGGCTTCCAGCGCTTCTGCCACGCCGGCGGCATCCTGGCATCGATGAGAATGAAGGCGATGCGGCACGGTTTCGTGCCGTTGTTGACCCAAGCGTGATTGGTGCCTTGCTGCACCAGCACGTCACCCGCCCTGACGTGCACTTCGCTGTCGTCGAGCAGCATGTCGATCTCGCCCTCGAGCACGAGGGCATAGTCGATCGTGCGCGTCCTATGGGTGTTGGCGTGCCGCCCATAGCCTTGCGTCGCCGGATCGATGCCCATGGAGACCAGAATCTGGTGATGATCGACGGGCGCCGCACCGCTCGTCACCGGCGCGAAGTCGACGATGCGAAAAATTGTGCCGTTCGCCGGCGGCGGCACGCCGACTTTGGTCTGCGCGCGATCGGCCGGCGACGTCATGTCGACCGGAAATTCGCTCGTCACCCACAACATGGTCATGCCGTTGCCGCCCGGGCTGCGCTGCTTGGCCGGCACGACTGCGTCGAACAGCGCTACCGCCTTGCCCGAAGCGTCGTGGCCGGTCACGATCCGGCGGGTCGATTTCAATTCCATCGTCAGCTCCTCCCGTCAGCCTTCCCGCCGGCGGCCGCGTCGCTTGATCGGCACAGCAGCGCTCTCACTGCCCGCTCGGCGTGCGCAGACCGAACCAACTGTCGCGGACCTGGTGGTAATGCACCTCCGGATCGTAGATCGTCACCGGCAGCTTCAATTGCTGGGCCGACAGCCGGCCAACCGCGGAGAGCAGGCTGTACGAAGCGACGACGCGGTCGTGCTGCGCGACGATCAGGCTCTGCCGCGCATTGACCAGAACCTGCTCGGCATTGAGCACGTCCTGGGTGGTGCGCTGGCCGGCCAGCGCCTCGTTGCGCACGCCGGTGAGCGCGCGGGCGGCGGCGACGTTTTGACGCTCGGCGGCTTCGACCTGCGCCTTGGCGGCCTGCAATTGACCCCAGGCCTCTACCACGTTGGCGCGCACTTGGTCGCGCACCTGATCGACGTTAAGGCGCTGCTGGTCGAGAGTTTCCTTGTCGAGCCGGATCGCCGAATATTCGGCGCCGCCCTGATAGATCGGCACCGACAGGTTGAGCGTCACGGTATTGGTGAACAGTTTCGGCGTGAGGAACTGTGGATCGCGCTGTTCCTGGAAGCTGTACTGGCCGGTCAGCGATGGCCACAGCGCGCCTTCGGCGATCTTGACCTGCAGCTGCGCCACGTCGACGCCGTACAGCGCCGCCGTTACCGACGGATTTTGGGCGATTGCGACCGCGACCGCGGCGTTGAGATTGGTCGGCGCGAGATGATCCACCGGCGCGGCGGCAGCGAGGTTTACCGGCTCGACACCGATGATGCGCCGGTAATTGGCGCGTGTCGTCATTAGCTGGGACT
>JASHSE010000469.1 GCA_030036975.1 Xanthobacteraceae bacterium
CCGACACGATCGCGATCTACCAGGCCTATCGGCGCAAGACTTACGTGGGCGACAATCCGGCCGTGCAATGACGTAACTTAAACAGGCCCGACAAATTTCCTCCTCGCAACCGAGTACCCCCATGGACGCAGCCGCCGCCCGCAAGACCAACGCTCCCGAGTTCAGCGCCGCCTATTATTTTCTCGAAGGTCTCACCGAGCTCGGCGTCGAATATCTGTTCTGCAATTTCGGCACCGACCACGCGCCGATCATCGAGGAGATGGCGCATCGCAAAAAGCGCGGCGAGCCGATGCCGGGCGTTCTGCACTGCCCGCACGAAAACACCGCGGCCCACATGGCGGAAGGCTATGCATTCATAACCGGGCGCGGCCAGGGCGTGCTGGTGCACGTCGACGTCGGCACCGCCAATACGGCGAACGCCATGCACAACGCCTATCGCAGCCGGCTGCCGGTGCTGCTGATGGCCGGCAAGGCGCCCTATACCGCCAATGACGAACTGGTCGGCTCGCGCGACACCTATGTGCACTTCGTGCAGGAGCCGTTCGACCAGGCGAGCCTGGTGCGGCCCTATCTGAAATGGGAATGGACGCTGCCCTCCGGCGTCGTCGTCAAGGAGGCGCTGCGCCGCGCCTATTCGATCATGCAGAGCGAGCCGCGCGGGCCAGTCTATCTGATGATGCAGCGCGAGACGCTGACGCAAGCGTGGAGCGCCGACCAGATCCGCCGCTACGCGGCCGATCAATTCGCGGCCACGTCGGGCGGCGGCGCCGACCCGAAGTTGGTGGCGGCGCTCGCCGAGCGTCTGCTGACCGCCGAGAATCCGATCCTGATCGCCGGCTATGCCGGGCGCAACGAGCGGGCGTCGGCGATGATCGACGCGTTGGCGCAATTCGCCGGCATCGCGGTCTATGAAGCCAACATGACCAGCAACACCTCGCACGCCTCGCCGTGCTTCGTCGGCTTCGCCGCCGACAAGGCAGTGCCGGCGGCCGACGTCGGCATCTTGGTCGACGTCGACGTGCCTTGGTTCCCGAGCGACGTGCAGATAAAGGAAAAATCGTTCTGGGCCCACATCGACATCGACACGCTCAAGCCGGGCTCGCCGATGTGGACCTTTCCGGGCAACCTGCGCATGCAGGGCGATTCCGGCCGCATTCTCGAGCAGTTGCTCGATGAGCTGAAAGCCAAGGCAACGCCGAAATTCCGGGCCGCGGCCGCGGCGCGGCTCGAGCGCATCAAAGCGCTGCGCGAGGAACGCATTGCCCGCGCCGCAAAACTCGCCACCGATAAGGGCAAGCCGGGCGCCATCAATCCGCATTACCTGATGGCGGAGCTTGGCAAAGCGCTGGACGACGACGCCATCATCTTCAACGAGGGCGTCACCAATGCGGGCGCCGTGCTGTTGCAGATTCCGCGGCGGCGTCCCAACACCACGATGCGCTCCGGCGGCGGCGGACTGGGCTGGTCCGGCGCCATGGCGCTCGGCGCCAAGCTCGCCGCGCCCGACCGGCTGATGGTGCAAATCTCCGGCGACGGCGGTTTCTATTTCGGCAATCCAAGCTCGGTGTTCGCGGTGTCGCAGCAATACAAGCTGCCGATCTTCTCGATCGTGATGGACAATACCGGCTGGAACGCGGTGAAGCAGTCGACGCTGCGTGTGTTTCCGGAAGGCCAGGCCAAAGAGACGAGCCAGTTCGAGGCAAATCTGGCGCCGAAGGTGACGTTCACCAAAGTCGCCGAGGCGTTCGGCGCCTATGGCGAGGAGGTGACCGACCCGGCTGAAGTGGCCGCTGCCATCGCCCGCTGTCTGAAGGAAGTTCGCGGCGGGCGAAGCGCGTTGCTGCACGCGCGTGTGACGAAAATGTAGGGTAGGCAAAGGCGCGAAGCGCCGTGCCCACCGGACCTATCAGGCTACTGCGAGGTGGGCAAAATCGTTCGGCGCAATGCCCACGCGGACGCGTCGTTCAGACGATTTTGCCCACCCTCCTCAATCCACCAAACCGTTGTCGCGCGCCAAATCTTTGAGCGACGTTTCCGGCCGCGCGCCGAGATGCTGGATCACTTCGGCGGCGGCGAGCGCGCCGAGGCGGCCGCAGGTGCGGTCGTCGGCGCCTTGGGCAAGGCCGAAGAGGAAGCCGGCGGCGAACAGGTCGCCGGCGCCGGTGGTGTCGACCACGCGCTCGACCGGGAAGGCCGCGACCGCCGCGTTGCCGTCGGGCCCGACTACCAGGCAGCCTTTTTCACTGCGCGTCACCACCGCGATGTCGATGTCGGCGCGCAGCGCCCGCACCGCCGCATCGAAATCCGACGACTGATAGAGGCTGTGCAGCTCGGCCTCATTGGCGAAGATCAGATCGACGGTGCGCGAGCGCATCAGCTGCAGGAATTCGTCGCGCCAGCGGTCGACGCAGAACGCATCCGAGAGGCTCAGCGCCACTTTACGTTCGGCGTCGTGCGCAATCTTGGCCGCCTTGAGGAACGCATCCTTGGCGTTCGTCGGGTCCCACAAGTAGCCCTCGAGGTAAACGATGGCGCTCGCCGCGATGGCTTCGGCGTCGATGTCGCTTGGATGCAGGTCCTGGGCGGCGCCCAGATAAGTATTCATGGTGCGCTCGCCATCCGGGGTCACGAGCACGTAACAGCGCCCGGTCGAGGGGCCGGCGGACGCCGGCGCGGTGGCGAACGCCACGCCCGCGGCACGGATATCGTGCGTGAAGGCGTGGCCGAGCGGATCGTCCTTGATCTTGCCGACGAACGCGGCGCGCGCCCCGAGCGAAGCGAGCCCGACCGTGGTATTGGCCGCCGAGCCGCCGGAGGTTTCCACCGCCG
>JASHSE010000470.1 GCA_030036975.1 Xanthobacteraceae bacterium
CGCAAGGACGGCGCTCCCATTGACCCCAGCCCCTGGTGGGCGACGAACGAAAGCGAAAAGGTTCGCGGATGATGCGCAAGACGACTCTGATTTTCCTGGGTGCCCTGGCCGGAGCCGCCGTAACGCTGGTGGCGACGCAGCCACGCACGCTGCTGATCGGCTCGAGTGCCAAGGCGGCGGCTTCCGACACCTACCGGCAACTCAACCTGTTCGGCGACGTGTTCGAGCGCGTTCGCGCCGACTACGTCGACAAGCCCGACGACAGCAAGCTCGTCGAGTCGGCGATCAATGGCATGCTCGCCGGGCTCGATCCGCATTCGAGCTACATGGATCCGAAAAGCTTCCGCGACATGCAGGTGCAGACCCGCGGCGAGTTCGGCGGCCTCGGCATCGAGGTCACGATGGAGGACGGGCTGATCAAGGTGGTGGCGCCGATCGACGACACGCCCGCCGCCAAGGCCGGCATCCTGGCGAACGACATCATCACCATGTTGGACGACGAAGCGGTACAGGGCATGACCTTGAACCAGGCCGTCGACAAGATGCGCGGGCCGGTCAACACCAAGATCAAGCTCACCATCATGCGCAAGGGCGTCGACAAACCGGTTGTCGTGAACATCACGCGCGACATCATCCGGGTCAAATCGGTGCGGTCGCATCCCGAGGGCACCGACGTCGGCTATATCCGCATCACGCAGTTCAACGAGCAGACCACGGACGGCTTGAAGGAAGCGATCTCCGACCTGAAGAACCAGCTCGGCACCGACAAGGTCAAGGGCTACATTCTCGACCTGCGCAACAATCCGGGTGGCCTGCTCGATCAGGCGATCTCGGTTTCGAACGCCTTCCTCAACAAGGGCGAGATCGTCTCGACGCGCGGACGCAGTTCCGACGAAACGCAACGCTTCAACGCCCGTCCGGGCGGCGATCTCACCGGCGGCAAGCCGCTGATCGTTCTCATCAACGGCGGCTCGGCCTCGGCGTCTGAAATCGTCGCCGGCGCGCTGCAGGACCACAAGCGTGCCACGCTGGTCGGCACGCGCTCATTCGGCAAAGGCTCGGTGCAGACGATCATACCGCTCGGCGCCGGTAATGGCGCGCTGCGGCTGACCACCGCGCGCTACTACACGCCGTCGGGCCGTTCGATCCAGGCCAAGGGCATCGTGCCCGATATCCAGGTGCTGCAGGACGTACCGGACGACCTGAAGGCACGGACCGATTCGAAGGGCGAGGCGTCGCTGCCCGGCCATCTGAAGGCCGAGGGCGACGAAAAGTCCGGCTCGCAATCCTACGTGCCACCCGACGAAAAGAACGATAAGGCGCTCAAGGAGGCGGTTGATCTCCTGCGCGGCGCCACCAGCAACGCAGCGTTCCCGCCGAAAGCGCAGACCGCGGTACCGAACTAACGGCAGCAACGATTCGACGAATCAGACTTTCGGGGCGGCGGAGAGCCGCCCCGATTTTTTCGGCCTCGCCAATCGGCCGGCGCAGCGTTCGGGCGGCGAGCGATCCCAAACCCGGAAAGCGAGCCACCGTGGTGCCGTGCTAGACTTGGCAGCATGATTCGCGAGGGCGCGATTGGCGAGGCGGTCGCCGATGACCACGGATGACTTGAGCGCGCCGCTCGGCCAGCGGCGGAGCCGGCGCCGGCCCGCGATCCGCATTCCGGTGCCATATGTCATTGCCGGCGCGCTGGCGCTTTTCCTCGGCACCTTCATTCTGTGGGCGGCGATCGGCGACGATCCGCTGGGCGGCGAACCGATGGCCGTGGCGCCGATCCACTTGCCTGCGGTCGCGTCTGCCACGCCGCGTCCCCCTCAACCCCCTGAGGTTTCTGGAGGTCCTGGCCGGTACGACGGCCCGGCTCAAAGCTCACCGCCTAAGCCAGGCCAGAAGGCGGAGCGGTCCAAAACGCCAGAGCCGCCCAACGGATCGACGACGGTCAATATCATTAACGGTATGACCGGGACGCGCCAGGAGGTGACCATCCCTGCTCCCGCCGCCGGGGGCAGCGCGGCGATGCCAACCGTCGCCCCGGCCTACGCAAAATTCGTGGAGCTGACGGCGCAGGGCCCGGTACCGAAAATTGCCGCCGATGGCGTGCGGCCGGCCGATGCTTTCGCCCAACCGGTGAAAGCGCTTGCCAGCAAGCCCGACGCGCCCCGCGTCGCGCTGATCGTCGGCGGCTTGGGCGTGAGCGCCAAGACCACGTCCGACGCCATCGCGCGGCTGCCTGGGCCGGTCACGCTCGCCTTCGTGCCATATGGCGGCGACGCCGCGCTGGTGGCGCGGGCGCGGGCCGCGGGCCATGAAATTCTGCTGCAAGTGCCGATGGAGCCGTTCAGCTATCCGGATAACGATCCCGGCCCCCAGACCCTGCTGACGTCGCTCACCCAGCAACAGAATCTCGATCGGCTGCATTGGGCGATGAGCCGGTTCCAAGGTTACGTCGGGATCATCAACATGATGGGCGCGCGCTTCACCGCTTCCGAGCAGTCGTTTGCCCCAATCCTGCATGAGATCGCCGATCGCGGCTTGATTTTCGTCGACGACGGCGCCAATCCGCGGAGCGTCGCCGGACGGATTGCCGGCGCCAGCAATCTGCCATTCGCCAAGGCCGAGGTGATCATCGATTCGGTGCCGACGCCGGACGAAATCGATCGCGCACTCGGCCGCCTGGAAACCGCGGCACGCCTGCATCACGTTGCGGTCGGCATCGCTTCCGCACTGCCGACATCGATCGAGCACATCGCCAAATGGGCCAAGACCGTCGCAAGCCGCGGCGTGATTTTGGTGCCGGTCACGGCAGTGGCGAGGAAGCAGGACTCAGTCATCAGCCATCAGTAATCGAATGATGCCTGTCTTGTCTGATTGCTGATAACCGATTACTGATACCTGATGCTTCCTTACCGCCCCTGCGTCGGCATCGTGGTCTTCAACCACGACAGCTTGGCCTTCATCGGCCGCCGTATCGACGGGCCGGAGCATGTCGACGTGACGCATGCCTGGCAGATGCCGCAAGGCGGCATCGACGCCGGTGAAGAGCCGTGGCCGGCAGCGCTGCGCGAGCTGCACGAGGAAACAAACATTCGCTCGGTCGAACGGCTTGGCGAAATTGCCGAATGGCTCAGCTATGACATTCCGGCCGACCTCCTCGGCCAAGCCTGGAACGGCCGCTATTGCGGCCAGACGCAGAAGTGGTTTGCAGTGCGCTTCACCGGTGCGGAAAGCGAAATCGACATCGCGCAGCCAGGCGGCACCCATCAGGCAGAGTTCTCAGCCTGGCGCTGGGAGCCGCTGGAAAACATCCCGGCGCTGGTCGTGCCGTTCAAACATCCGGTTTACGAACGCGTTGTCGCCGAATTCGGCAAGTTTGCAGAGGCGAGCGCGTAGCCAAAATTTGCTCGTGACGTGCGCGGTCGGCTCATCGCGCCACGGCGGCGCGTTGCTCGAGTTGCGGCGCCGGCGCATTGACCGTTTTGCCCGGCCACTTGCACAGGTCGGCAATCACGCATTTTTCGCATAACGGCCGGCGCGCCACGCAAACGTAGCGGCCGTGCAGGATCAGCCAATGATGAGCGTGCAGCCGGTAGCGCTCCGGCACTACCTCCATGAGCTTCATTTCGACGTCGAACGGCGTTTTACCGACCGCGAGCCCGGTGCGGTTGCCGACGCGGAAAATGTGTGTGTCGACCGCGATCGTCGGCTCGCCGAACGCGACGTTGAGCACCACGTTGGCGGTCTTGCGGCCGACGCCCGGCAACGCTTCGAGCGCGGCGCGGTCGGGCGGCACGTTGCCGCCATGCTGCGCGATCAGCCGCCGCGACAGCGCGATCAGATTCTTGGCCTTGGTCCGATAGAGCCCGATGGTCTTGATCAGCTCGCGTACGCGTGCTTCGCCGAGCTTGACCATCTTTTGCGGCGTATCGGCGAGCTTGAACAAGGCCGGAGTGGCCTTATTGACCCCGGCGTCCGTCGCCTGGGCGGACAGCACGACCGCGACGAGGAGCGTGTAGGGATCGACATGCTCCAGTTCGCTGCGCGGATCGGGATTGGCCGTCTCGAAGCGGCGGAACGCTTCCTCGATCTCGGCTTTGGTCCACTGCGGCAGGGCGCCGTGGGCGGCCTCGGTGTCGGCCTTGATCCTCGCTTTGGCGCCCTTAAGGCGCGCCGCCCTGCCCTTGCGGGCGGCTTGCAGCCTCTGCTTGGTGGTTTTCCGGATGGTCTTACGCGGCATGGTTCCCGTATACTAAGCGCAATGAGCGACGACAACGCCTTTGCCGACCCGAAAATCTTTTCGGCCGTGATCACGCCGCATCGCTCGCTGACGCCGCGCGGCTTTCTGATCCTCATGCTCTGCCTCGGCGGTCTGAGTTTCGTCTCCGGCATGGCATTCATTCTGATGGGAGCGTGGCCGGTGTTCGGCTTCTTCGGCCTCGACGTGCTGCTGGTCTACTTGGCGTTCCGCGCCAACTTTCGGGCGGCGCGCGCCTACGAGGAAGTTACGGTAACCGCTTCGGAACTGACCGTGCGCAAGGTCAACGCGCGCGGCGGCATACGCGAGTGGACGCTCAATCCGCTGTGGGTGCGTCTCGAGCGCATCGTGCATCAGGAGTTCGGCATCGAGCGGCTGTTTCTGGTCTCGCGCGGACGGCGGCTGACGATCGCCAACGCGCTCGGGCCGGACGAGAAAGCAAGCTTCGCGCAGGCGCTGTCGAGTGCCCTGGGCGAGGCAAAACGCGGACCGACCCGGACCGTGATATAACGGGCAAATAGCGAATGGCGAATAGGGCCAAACCATTCGCTATTCGCTATTTCGCCATTTGCCCATCCAGAAATCGGGTGGTTTGCGCGTGCCTCGCGGCCTAGATCGGGAGCTGATGATGGAGGCAGCCATGCTCGCACCCGATCGCCTTGACCACCCAATGCCGCTCGCCGCGGCCGCCGCCGATTACGAAGTGGTGCGGCGCGCCATCGGCCATATCCGCGGCCATTGGCGCGACCAGCCGGAAATCGAGGCCATTGCCGAAGCTGCCGGCGTCACGCCGACCGAATTGCACCACCTGTTTCGCCGCTGGGCCGGACTGACGCCGAAGGCGTTCTTGCAGGCGCTCACGCTCGACGGCGCGCGCAAGCTGTTGCGCGATTCGGCAAGCGTGCTGGACGCCACCTATGAGGTCGGCCTGTCCGGCCCCGGCCGGCTACACGACCTGTTCGTGACCCACGAGGCGATGTCGCCCGGCGAATGGAAATCCGGCGGCGAGGGCTTGGTCATCCATTTCGGCTTCCATCCCTCGCCGTTCGGCAGCGCGCTGGTGATGGCGACCGACCGCGGCCTGGCCGGCCTCGCCTTTGCGGATCCCGGTGAAGAAGCCGCGACGCTTAACGACATGAAGCGGCGCTGGCCGAAGGCGAGCTACGTGGAGAACAGCGCACGCACCGCGGCGCTCGCCAAACGGATTTTCGATCCGTCGCAATGGCAACCGCGGCAGCCGCTGCGCGTCGTGCTGATCGGCACCGATTGGGAAGTCCGGGTTTGGGACGCGCTCTTACAGATCCCGATGGGTCGCATCGCGACCTATTCGGGCATCGCCCAAAAGATCTGTTCTACGCCCAATGCGGCGCGTGCCGTCGGTACCGCGGTCGGCAAGAACCCGATCTCCTTCGTGGTGCCGTGCCACCGTGTCGTCGGCAAGAGCGGCGACCTCACCGGCTACCATTGGGGGATCACCCGCAAACACGCCATGCTCGGCTGGGAAGCCGGCCAAGTCGCCGCGGCGGCGTAGTTCTGGCCGCTCTCCCACGCGCGGGAGAGGGAAATGCCCGCATTGACGCTTGGGCCGCGATCCGCAATACCGCCTCCGCGTTATCCTGACGAAGGATGCGGACATGCAGCGGCGCCGGCCCGTGATGCTGGTCATTCTCGATGGTTGGGGCTGGCGCGAGGAGAGCGCCGATAATGCCATCCGCCAAGCCAAGACACCGAGCTTCGACCGGCTCTGGCAGGGCCCGCATGGTTTTTTGCGCACGTCCGGCCGAGACGTCGGCCTGCCCGACGGCCAGATGGGCAATTCCGAGGTCGGACATTTGAACATCGGTGCCGGCCGCGTTGTGGTGCAGGACCTGCCGCGCATCGGTGCGGCGATTGCCAAGGGCGAGATCGATCGCGCGCCGGCACTCCTCGATTTCATTGCCAAGCTGAAGCAGAGTGGCGGCACGTGCCATCTGCTCGGCCTGGTATCGCCCGGCGGCGTGCATTCGCATCAGGATCACGCCGCGGTGCTGGCGAAAATCCTCGTCGCGGCCAATGTGCCGACGCTGGTGCACGCCTTCACCGACGGTCGCGATACGCCGCCGCAATCCGCAGCCGAGGACATCAAGCGCTTGATCGCGGCGCTGCCGAAATCCGTTTCGATCGCGACGGTGAGCGGCCGCTACTACGCGATGGACCGCGACAAGCGCTGGGACCGCATCGAAAAGGCCTACAAGGCGATCGTCGATGCCGATGCGCCGCGCTTTGCCGACGCGCCCGCAATCATCGCTGACGCTTACGCCAACAAAAAATTCGACGAGTTCGTGGTGCCGGCGGCAGTCGGCGATTACCGCGGCATGAAAGACGGCGACGGCGTGCTGTGCTTCAACTTCCGCGCCGACCGCGTCCGCGAAATTCTTTCGGCGCTGCTCGATGCGAAGTTTTCCGGTTTCGCGCGGCAACGGATCGTCCGCTTCGCCGCGGCAGTCGGCATGACCGAATATTCCGACGAACTCGACAAACTGATGCAGGCGATCTTTCCGCCGCAGACGCTCGAGCACATCCTCGGCGAGGTGGTGGCGGATGCCGGCCGCAAGCAGTTGCGCATGGCCGAGACCGAAAAATACGCGCACGTCACTTATTTTCTCAACGGCGGCCGTGAAGAGCCGTTTGCCGGCGAGGATCGCGTCCTGGTGCCGTCGCCAAAGGTCGCGACCTACGATCTGCAGCCGGAAATGTCGGCGCCCGAACTGACCGACAAGGCGGTGACCGCGATCAATTCCGGCAAATACGACCTGATCGTGCTCAACTACGCCAATCCCGACATGGTCGGCCACACCGGCAGCCTGCCCGCGGCGATCAAGGCTGTGGAGACGGTGGATGCCGGTTTAGGCCGCATCGCCGACGCCATCGAAAAATCCGGCGGCGCGCTCTTGGTCACCGCCGACCACGGCAATTGCGAAATGATGCACGATCCGCAGACCGGCGGACCGCACACCGCCCATACCACGAACCCGGTGCCGGTCATGCTGGTGGGCGCGCGCAACCGCGTGCTCAATGCCGAAGGCCGCCTCGCCGACATCGCGCCGACCTTGCTCGAACTGATGGAATTGCCGAAGCCGAAGGAAATGACCGGCGCGTCGCTCTTGCGCGGCGATTGAGCGCGCTTCAGGCGGCGTGCAGACAATCCGGAACACGTGCTGATTTGGCTAGTATGAGCGCAACCGGGCGGGGATTGTGGGCCAGGAGGCGGCCGCTGCAACTGAAGCCGTGGCATTTCCGTCAAGGATAAGAAACCTTGGGAATCTGGCTATTTCGATCGGCGCTCACAAGTATCCCGCGAGGCGCTATTCGCTGCAGTTGAGCACGTAGAAAAGCTCGCCGATTGGATCGAAGGGCGCATGGGCAAAGCAGCAGAGTGGCGTATGGGAAGGCATTAGCAAATAGCCTCCCGATTTCGCTCCAATCAATCGGGGGTACTTGATGCACTCTCTTATGCCGTGTGAATGTCTCGATAAGGGCGTGAGGCGCCGCTCCGCACGTTCATGCGATCTCGCCGGTCAGGATCAAAATGGACTTGTCGGGCTCCAACTGGCCTCGCAGATATTTGCGGCGCGCGAGTGCTTCGATCTCGTCACGGTGCTTTTCGAAGGCCGCATCAGGCTGAAGTCGGTCGCTTTCGGAGAAATGATCGGATAAAGCCTCGCTCGCGATCCATCAGCGTACGCGCGTCGTACCGTCTTGCCCCTAGAACGTCGCGCTTTTCCAAGTGTCGTACTCGAATTCTTTATCGGGAAAGACGAGCGTACGCTTATCCGTCATGCCGAGTACGTCGAGAATTGCGGGCGCCGAGGACAGCTGAACGTCCTTCGCCTGCTGCTCGAAGCGCGAAACGGTCGGCGTGCTGACCTTCGCGAGCGCGGCGAGCTCGCACTACACTCTCGGCGCCGGCCCGTTACCCCATCTACAAGTTGAGCAGCTTCTCCGCATTGCCGTGGGCGATGCGTTCCTTGGCGGCGGCGGAAACCGGAACCTGCTCCAGGAAGGCGCGCGCCGCCGGCATCGATTGATACGGATGGTCGGCGGAGAACATGATGCGGTCGACGCCGCCGAGTTCGAGCAAAAGGTCGAGGAATGCCGGCGGGAAATTGAAGCCCGAGAACGTGTAGTGCACGTTGTCGCGCAGATAGTCCTTGAACTGGCGCTGCAAGCCCGTCACCGCCGCCGGGATGATGTCGAGGCGCTGGAACATGAACGGCAAACCTTCGCCCATATGGCCGATGACGACCTGCAGCTTCGGGAAACGGTCGAACACGCCGCCGGCGATGAGCCTGATAACGTGCACCGCCGTCTCGATGTGCCAGCCCCAGCCGCCGCCGGCCAGCATCTCGCTGAGCAGCGGCGCAAAGCCGCCGTAATAGGTGTCGAGCACGGCGGCAGGCGGCGGCGTCGGATGCAGATAGAGCGGCACGTCGAGCGCTTGCGCGCATTCGAGCAACGGCCAGTAGAATGTGTCGTCGAGATAGCGCCCGCGATTATGGCCGTTGACCGCGGCGCCCTTGAAGCCTGAGCGCACGCGGCGCTCGAGTTCCGCGGCGGCCTGTTCGGGCGCCGGCGTCGGCACCGCCGCAAAGGCGGCGAAACGCGACGGGTGGTTCTTCACCGCGTCGGCGACGTAGTCGTTGGCCTCGCGCGCCAGCGCCGCCGCCTCGGCGGCGTCCAATTGTTCGACCCCCGGCGCGGTGAGCGACAGCACCTGCATGTCGATGCCGGCGGCGTCCATCTCGGCCAACCGCTTGGCGCCGACGTCGCACAGCCGCGCGATCAGGTTGGCATAGCGGCCGCCGACCTTTTCGGCGCGGTTTTTCAACGCGCGGCCCGGGCCGTCGAAAAAGCCCGGCATGGCGAAATGTTCTTCGAGCGTGATGGTGCGCATGCGAGTCCTTGATTATGGTGCGACGGCAACCAATTCCGTCGCGCGGCATTTTACGCTAGCTGTAAGGCCGCACGTTTGGAACCCGGAGATTGCCATGCGCCGACATTGCCTTGTCTCCGCCTTGCTGGCGAGCTTTTGCTTCACGTTTGCGGCGCTTGGCTCCAATCCGGCCCCGGCGCAGGGCCAGTTGCCCGAGCCGCCGCGGCCGTTTCAGCCGCCGCCCCCGCCGCCGCCGGTCCCGGTCAAGCCGTATAATCCGGTCGCGGTGACGCCGCCCGCGGCCTTCACCGACACGGCCTTTCAAAATCTCCGCAAAAATCTCGTCGACGCGGTCCAACACAAGGACCGTGCCGCGCTCGCCAAGCTGATCGTCGGCAAGGGCTTCTTCTGGGTGCGCGACACCGATTTGGCCGACGACAGCAAATCCGGCATCGACAATCTCGCCAATGCGGTGGACCTCGACAATCCGAACGGCGGTGGCTGGGCCATTCTCGCCGACGCCGCCGCCAACCCGAGCGCGGCCGAGCTGCCGCAGCACCAGGGCATTTTCTGCTCGCCGGCGCCGCCGCGTTTCGAGCCGCAGGCGTTCGGCACGCTCTTACAAGACACCGACACCGATCCGACCGATTGGGGCTATCCGGCCCAGGACGGAGTAGAGGCGCGCGCCGCAGCGAAGCCTGATGCGCAAGTCACGGAAAAACTCGGCATGAACTTCGTGCGCGTGCTGCCCGACAGCGCAGCGCCCGCGCCGGGCGCGCCATCGTTCCTGCACGTCGCGCTGCCGTCGGGCAAAACTGGTTTTGTGGCGAGCGAGGCAATCGTGCCGCTCGATCACGATCTGATTTGCTACACGAAGGAAAGCGGCAACTGGAAAATCGCCGGTTATGTCGGCGGCATGGGGCCGTAGCTGGACGCGTTTCGCCACTCTCCGCTCATTCCCGCGAAAGCGGGAATCCAGTTAGGCTCACAGAGGTTCGGCAAGCACACTGGGTCCCCGCTTTCGCGCGGACGAGCGGATAGAGTCAGGCTCCATTACACGCCTTTCACCGCTGCGCCGTCGTCGCGGCGGCGGCGACCGACTGCGCGGTCTGGCCAAACAGGATGGCGCGCTCCTCGGCAGTGCGGATGCCGCCCTGGCCGGGATTGATCTTCGCCGTCCATTCGTAGGCCTTGATCACCGCGGGTCGCGCTTTGATCGCCTCGAACCAGCGTTGCAGCTTGGGGAAGTCGGACAGTTTCTGGCCCTGGCGCTCCCACGGCACGATCCACGGATAGCAGGCCATGTCGGCGATCGAATACGCGCCGGCGAGATAGTCGCGGTCGGCGAGCCGCTTGTTCATCACGCCGTACAGCCGGTTCACCTCGTTGCGGTAGCGGTCGATGGCGTATGGGATCTTATCAACGGCGTAATTGGCGAAATGATTGTTCTGGCCGGCCATCGGGCCCAATCCGCCCATCTGCCAGAACAGCCATTGCAGGGTTTCGCTGCGGCTGCGGATGTCGTTACCGATGAATTGTCCGGTCTTGTCGGCGAGGTAGACCAAAATGGCGCCGGATTCGAACACCGCGATCGGCTTGCCGCCGTCGGCGGGCGCATGATCGACGATGGCCGGAATGCGGTTATTCGGCGATACCGCCAAGAACTCGGCCTTGAACTGCTCGCCCTTGCCGATATTGACCGGAATGATCTTGTATTGCAGGCCGGATTCCTCGAGGAAAATCGTGATCTTGTGGCCGTTCGGCGTGGTCCAGTAATGCACGTCAATCATGACAAGCCCTTTAGTGGCCCGGACGGAGTTTTAGGCGAAATCCGGAACGTGAAACGCCGCGATCGATCCCGGATTGCGCCTGAGCTCCACCCCGGGGGTTTTTCATTCTAATCATTGCCTGGCGAATATTTAAGCCCTGCGCGAGCATTTTTGCGCTCGGCTGATTTTCGGACTGCAACGCACTTTGCTGTCGTGCGATCATTTGGGATACATCAAGCCCGAACGCATTTTATCGGCATAGAGCAACAATTCGCTGCAGTGAGGAGCACGCCATGATTACCGAAATTGCCCAGATCGACGTCAAACCCGGCCTGGAAGCCGAGTTCGAGGCCGGCGTGAAAAATGCCGCGCCGATTTTCCGCCGCGCCAAGGGCTGCCGCGGCCTGACGCTCCAGCGCTCGATCGAGAAGCCGAGCCGCTATCGGCTCTTCATCAGCTGGGAGACGGTGGAGAACCACACCGTGAATTTCCGCGGCTCGCCCGACTTCCAGGAATGGCGCAAGCTGGTCGGCCACTGCTTCGCGGCGCCGCCGGAAGTGGAGCATGTGAGCGAGGTGGTGAAGGGGTTTTGAATCCGTCATTCCGGGTCCAAGCGAAGCGAGGAGCCCGGAATCCATAAGCCCAGCGCTGGGGATTATGGATTCCGGACTTGCCGCTTCGCGGCAATCCGGAATGACGAAATTACGCCCGCGCCCGCTGCTGCACGTTGGCGATGCGATCGGGCACGCCGAATTCGCGGCGGCAGATTTCGGCCAGAACGGCGACGCCGGCGCGGATCGCCTCGGGCGACGGATTGGCGAAGCAAAGCCGCATCCGGCTCTTGCCGTGCGCCGCATCGGTCGACCATTCGGCGCCCGGATTGATGGCGACGCCGGCGGTCAGCG
>JASHSE010000471.1 GCA_030036975.1 Xanthobacteraceae bacterium
GCCGCCAATGCGGCGGCGCACATCCCTCGGGAACGCGCTCACGTCCTCCTTGCTGCTGCCGACCCAGCGGAGCGGTTTCGGGGCGCCTCGATCCGGCGGGCTCAGCACGGCAGACACGGTATTATGCCCGTTCGGGCATGAGTTCAAGCGCCGTCGCGGCGATGTGAGTTCTCATTGCAGCGCGATGTGTTGGCTGCTGAACAACGTCGGCTGGCAGGGCAGCCGATACGGCGCGAGCGCGACGCAGAGCTTGGCCGCCGCTTCGGCACTGACGAGCGGCCCGACCACCAGCCGCAATTCGATGCGGCCGGTGTGCGGTACGCCGCGCAGCATCACCACCGGAATCAATCCTTCGAAGAGTCTGCTGTGCGCCGAATGGATGCCGAGCCAGCGCGCCCGCAGCACCGCGATGGAGACCGCGTTGCCGATGTCGACGCCATATTTCAATGTAGCCGCTGACGATGCGGCACGCGGCGGCGCTGCTGCAGGAATGGGTGTCGCGATGCGCGGCGGCAAAGGCTCTGCGGCGGCTACCTGAGCGTGCGCAGGCGCCAGTGCCGGCAACGGTAGCGGCGCCAATGCCGCCGGCGGGGCGGCAGTTGCCGCATTGGACGCTGGCGCTGCCGCTGGTCCCGCAGCCGGGCCTGGAGGCGATACTGCGGGGGGCGGGGCGATCACGGCAGGCGGTGCTGGCGCAGCCGCGGACGGCGGCGAACGATCGGGCGCCGGGCTCGCGTCCGTCTTCTTGATGGCTTCGATCTGCCGCGTCACCGAGCCGGTAATGTCGTCCATGTTGTGCTCGACTGCGGCAAGGCGTGATTTCAATGCGTCATTTTCGGCGTCCAGGCGGCGTACCGCTTCGGTAAGCCGGCGCTCCTCGGCCTGGGTCACGAACGGCTCGGCAGCAACCTTGGTGCGGTCGCTGCGGCCGGAAAACAGGCCGGCGATGCGCTCACCACCGACGTCGCTGCGCGACGCCAGCACAGCGACGAACAGCGCTGCCGCGGCGGCACCGCCCCACACCGTCATGCGCCACAAATGCCGCATGGTGAAGGTCGCTTTGGCCGGCCGCTTCGGCGGCGGCGCCGGCTTGACGACCGGTTTGCTCACGGCCATGGCGCCGTCCCGCTCCGTGCCCAGTTCCAAAATCCGTGGCCGAATCATTATGAAAAGCTAGCAGATTTGCGCGGTTCGGGTGCGGCAGGGCCGCCGCCTCCACGTTCCAGTTGCGCCATTTGCCATCGGGAAATGTGCGGCTTTCGGCGCCACGCCGGCTCGGCTATGAGAGCACCGCGGAGGTTTTTACCCAATGGCGGCTCGGACCTGCCTTGCCATCGTGCTTGCAGCCGGGGAGGGCACGCGGATGCGCTCCGCCCGGCCAAAAGTGCTGCATGAAGTCGCCGGACGCTCGCTGCTCGCCCACGTGCTCACGGCCGTCGCAAGGATCGAACCGTCGGCCACTGCCGTCGTCATCGGCCCCGGTCAGGATGACGTTGCGGCCGAGGCCGAGCGGGTGCTGCCGGGTGCCGCTTGCTTCGTGCAGCGCGAGCGGCGCGGAACCGCGCATGCGGTGCTGGCGGCGAAAGCGGCAATCAAGCGCGGGGTCGACGACGTCCTGGTCGTTTATGGCGACACGCCGCTGATCCGGCCGGACACGCTGCGCCTTTTGCGTGCGCCGCTCTCCGCAGGCGCCGCCGTCGCGGTGCTGGGGTTTCGGCCGGCCGCTCCGTCGGGCTATGGCCGGCTCGTCACCAAGAACGGCGAACTGTTGCGGATCGTCGAGGAGGCGGACGCCGGAGCGAACGACAAGGCGATCGGCCTGTGCAATGCCGGCCTGATGGCATTCGACGGCAACAGCGCGCTCGCCATCCTGGAGCGGATCGGCAATCGCAATCGCAAGGGCGAATTTTATCTGACCGATGCGGTCGAGATCGCGCGCGGTATGAACAAAACCGCGGTCGCGGTCGAAGTCGAGGAGGATGACGTGCGCGGCATCAACAGCAAAAAAGAACTCGCCGAAGCCGAAGCGGTCGCTCAAGCGCGCCTGCGCCAGGCCGCGCTCGATGCCGGCGTAACGCTCGTGGCGCCCGACACTGTGTTTCTGTCCGCCGACACCACGTTCGGCAAAGACGTGGTGGTCGAGCCCTATGTGGTGTTCGGCGCCAATGTCAGCGTCGGCGATGGCGCGGTGATCCACGCCTTCTCGCATCTTGCCGGCGCCACCATCGGCAACGGCGCCTCGGTCGGTCCGTTCGCGCGGCTGCGTCCGGGCACGCGCCTTGGCGAAGGCGTGCACATCGGCAATTTCGTCGAGGTCAAGGAAGCCAAAATCGAGGCCGGCGCCAAGGCCAACCATTTGACCTATATCGGCGACGCTTCTGTCGGCGCCGGCGCCAATATCGGAGCCGGCACCATCACCTGCAATTACGACGGCTTCGCCAAACATCGCACCGAAATCGGCGAGCACGCCTTCATCGGCTCGAACTCGGCTTTGGTGGCTCCGGTCGCCATCGGCGCCGGCGCCTATGTGGGGTCGGGCTCGGTGATCACCGCCGACGTGCCGGCCGATGCGCTGGCGCTAGGGCGCAGCCGCCAGGCCGTCAAGGAAGGTTGGGCGAGCCGCTTGCGCGCGCTCAAATCGATCGGCAGGAAAAAGGCATAGGCGCGCGATGAGCGGTTGCGGCGCTTGGCGCGGCGACACGGTCGTCAGAAACCGCAAGGTTAATTGACTTTCGCTGCTTCGCGGACGCGCTTTAACAATTGATCTTTAGGCAATTGGAGTGCGAATGCGCTAGAAGGTGGTTATCGTCGAAACGACGCGCTCCCTCTCCCCGGAGGGGAGAGGGTTGGGGTGAGGGGGTTCGGACGTTTGAGAAAAATCTGCAGCGTCCGACCCCCCTCACCCTCGCTCGCTGAGCTTGTCATCGGGCGG
>JASHSE010000472.1 GCA_030036975.1 Xanthobacteraceae bacterium
CTATCCCGAAAACAAGGACACGATGCACGTCGTCATTGCCGAGCATTTCAATCCTTCGGATGTGTCGGTGGCCGCGCAGATCGCGCGCATCAAGGGTTCGGGCGCGCAAGCCATCATCGCTTGGACGACCGGCGCGCCGGCCGCGACGGTGTTCCGCGGCATGCAGCAGGAAGCCGTGGATCTGCCGGTCGCGCCCACCAGCGGCAATCAGACCTTCGCGGCGATGAAGCAATGGCAAGCGTTTCTGCCCAAAAACCTGATTCTCGCCTCGGCCATTTATCCGCCGCATCCGCCGAGCGTGAAGCTCGATCCCCGCGTCGACAGCGCGCAACAAGCCATGGACGCGACGTTGGCGAAGCACGGGCTCAAGGCGGACAACATGGTCGCAACGTCTTGGGACGCGGGCCTCATCGTCGCGTCGGGGCTGCGCAAGCTCGGCACCGGCGCCACCGCGGCCCAGTTGCGGCACTACATCGACAATCTGACCGACTTTCCGGGTGTGGATGGGATTTATAATTTCCAAAAATATCCGCAGCGCGGTGTCGGCCCGCTATCCTCTACCGTGACGGCTTACGACGCCAAGACGCAGTCGTGGGTGTGGCTCTCGCAGCCGGGCGGAGCGCCGCTCGAAAAGTAGGCCCTCCTTCCTTGAGCCGAAACCCTCCGCCGCCGACCGCCGCTTGAGCCGCCGGCGATGGAGCAGTTCGCGCAGATCCTGGTCGGCGGCCTATTGCAGGGCGGCGTTTTCGCCATCGTCGCGCTGGGCATCAGCCTGGTCTTTCGCGTCACCGGCATCATCAATCTGGTGCAAGGCGGCTTCTGCATCATCGGCGCGCTGGCGCTGTACTCGTTCCAGAGCGATTTCGGCTGGCCGCTGCCGCTCGCCTTTCTGGCGGCGATTGCGGTCACGACCCTGTTGGGTACGGCGCTCGGCGCCGCCAGCTTCGTTCCCGCGCTCTCCCGGCTGTCCACCGGCAGCATGTTGATGCTGACCGCCGGCCTTTTGACGTTCATCAACGGCCTGGCGCTGGTGGTGTGGGGCAGCCAGCCGTATGCGGTGACGGCGTTCTCCGGCGAGCAGCCGATCAACGTGCTCGGCATTTTGGTGCCGTCGCAGGGGCCATGGATCGCCGTCTTCGCCGCGATCATCATCCTCGGTATCTGGCTGTTGATGTCGCGCACGGCGCTCGGCAAGGCGCTTTTCGCCTGCGCCGAGAATCCGCTCGCCGCGCGCTTCATGGGCGTCGACGTGGCGCGCCTGACGCTGTTGAGTTTCACGCTTGCCGCGCTGATCGGCGCGATCGGCGGCGCCGTGGTGGCACCGATCATGTCGCTGCAATTCGACGCCGGCGGCTTCTTCACCAATGCCGGATTCATCGCGGTGGCGCTGGGCGGCATGAGCTCGCTGCCCGGCGCCGTCGCCGGCGGACTGTTCCTCGGCATCGCCGAGCAGCTCGCGGCCGGCTACGTGTCGTCGCTGTTCGCCGACGGCCTCGCTCTGGCGCTGTTGATGGCGACGCTGCTGTTGCGGCCGCAGGGCCTGTTCGTGTCCGGCCGCCGGCGGCGCCACGACGTGCGCGAAGAGTTGCGGGTGACCCATTCGGTGGTACGCCCGCGCCCGCGCAGCGTGGCGCTGATGGCAACGCTGCTGCTCGCGCTGCTCATCGCGCTGCCATACCTGGTCGGCGGCGGCTGGATGAGTTCGCTCGTCATCACGCTCATTCTCTTCATCGGCGTGCTCGGCCTCGACGTGCTGATGGGCTATGCCGGGCAGGTCAACCTCGGTCAGGCCGGATTCATGGCGCTCGGCGCCTACACGGCCGCCATCCTGGCGACGAATTATGGCATGTCGCCGCTCGTCGGCACCGCCGCCGGGCTCGCGCTGTCGTTGATCTGCGCCTTGCTGCTCTCGGCCGTCACCATGCGGCTGCGCGGCGCGTATCTGGCGCTGGCGACGCTCGCGTTCGGTCTTTTGATGGACTCGCTCACGGTCGGCCTTGTCGATGTCACCGGCGGCCCCTCGGGGCTGGTCGGAATCCCATCCTTTGCGCTGGGACCGTTCGTCTTCGCCACCCCGCGCGCCATGTATTACCTGACACTGGCCGTCATCGTGGTGCTGGTCGCCGCGCTCGCCGGCGCCATGCGCTCGGATTTCGGCCGTGTGCTGCAGGCGATCCGCGCCGACCAGACCGCGGCCGAAGCGCTCGGCATCAACGTGCCGCGCTACAAGATGGCGGCGTTCGCGATCAGCGCCGCGCTCGCTTCGCTCTCAGGCAGCCTGCTCGCTTTCGATTTCCACTTTCTCTCGCCCGAAATGGTCGCGACCGAGCGCTCGTTCGAAATGATCGCGATGTTGATCGTCGGCGGCCAGGGCACGCTGGTGGGAGGACTGGCCGGAACGGCGCTGCTCACTTTGTTGCCGATCGCGTTCCAGCCCATCGCGCTTTACAAGACCATGGTCGAAGGCGCGGTCCTGGTGCTGGCGTTTCAATACCTGCCCGACGGCATCGTCGGCGCGGTGTGGCGCGCGATTGCGCGCATGGCTGCCGCGGTCGCGCCGCGTGAGGCGCCGACGGCCTTGTCCCCGGCGCGCGACGAGCTTGCGCCGTTGCGCCGCAAAAGAGCGGCGGCGAGCGCCACGGCTCTGGAAGCCCAGGGCCTCGCCAAGCGATTTGGCGGTGTCCAGGCCGTCACGGACCTGTCCTTCGCGGTGCCCGACGGCAGCATTACCGCGCTGATCGGCCCCAATGGCGCCGGCAAGACGACGGTGTTCAATCTCATCACCAATCTGTTCTCACCCGATGCCGGCGATGTCCGGTTCTACGGCCGATCGCTGCGCGGCCTCGCTCCGGGCGAGATCGCCTCCCGCGGATTGTTGCGCACCTTTCAGACGGCGCGGGTTTTTCCCGGCATGACCACGCTCGAAAATCTTCTCAGCGGCGCGCATCGCCAGGTCCGGCGCGGGGCTGCGGCGCATATGGCGTGGCTGCCGCCGGCGATGCGCGAGGAGCGATCGCTGCGCCGGCGCGGCGAGGCCCTGCTCGGTCTCGTCGGTCTCCTCCGCTTTCGCGACGCTGCCGCGACCACGCTGCCGATGGGAGCGCAGAAGCTGCTCGAAGTCTGCCGCGCGCTGATGGCGCGGCCGCGGCTTTTGTTGCTCGACGAGCCGGCGGCCGGCCTCAACGATGCCGAGACCGCGGAGCTGTCCGCCTTGCTGAGCGCGGTGCGCGATGCCGGCCTGACGATCCTGGTGGTCGAGCACAATATGTCGCTGGTGATGGACATCGCCGATCAGGTCATCGTGCTCGATCTGGGGCGGCTCCTCGCCCGCGGCATTCCGCGCGAGATACAGAGCGACCGGCGCGTCATCGACGCGTATTTGGGGGTGGACGCAAAGGCGGGCTGAATGCTGTACTTGGCCGCAGTCGAGGGTGGCTACCGCGACCTCGTGGTGTTGCGCGGCATCGATCTCGAGGTCCGCGCCGGCGAGATCGTCGCGCTGATCGGCGCCAACGGCGCCGGCAAGACGACGCTAGCCAAAACCATCGCGGGGCTGCTTCCGGTGCGCCGCGGCGCGATCCACTTCGCCGGAGAGGCAGTCGAGCGCCTGCCGCCAAGCGCGCGCATCAGGCGTGGCATGGCGCACGCGCCGGAAGGCCGCCAGATCGTCGCCGGACTGACAGTGGCGGACAATCTGCGCCTCAGCGCCCATGTGCTGCGGCGGCGCCGCGGCTCCGCCTGGGTCAACGGGCGCATCGGCGCGGTATGCGACCTGTTTCCGCCGCTCCGCGAACGGCTCGACGACGCCGCTGGCAATCTGTCCGGAGGCCAGCAGCAGATGCTGGCGATCGCGCGCGCGCTGATGACCGAACCGAAGCTCCTGGTGCTCGACGAGCCGTCGCTGGGCTTGGCACCAACGCTGGTGCTGGAGATATTCCGCCTCATCAGCCGTCTGCGCGAAGCCGGAATTGCCATTCTGCTGTCGGAGCAGAACGCGCAGATGACGCTGCGCATTGCGGATCGCGCCTATGTGATCGAGATGGGGCGCATTACGCTGCACGGCAGCGGCCGTGATCTGCTCGGTCGCGCCGATGTGGCCGAGCGCTACCTCGGCGTTGGCGCTGCCTCGGCCTCGACCGACCACGACGCCGCCGGCGACCGCCACGCCCGTATGGTCCGCGGCCTTGCCGCCATATTGGAGGATGATTAGTCCTACTACGTCAGAAAGCGCGGCGCGCATTATAGTGCCCTCTCCCCTTGCGGGAGAGGGCTATGCGGCGATTCAACAACAAAAATGGGTGAGGGTCGCGGCCGCACCCCCTCACCGCGCCGAGTTTGTTGCGCGGCTTGCGTCGCCCTCTCCCGCAAGGGGAGAGGGCAGGTCCATCAGCGCCGCGTTTCCGGCAGCATCTCGACGGGCACTCCGAACTTTTGG
>JASHSE010000473.1 GCA_030036975.1 Xanthobacteraceae bacterium
CCAGCCGACGCCGTACAACACCTATCAGATCGACGGCTTGCCGCCGGGACCGATCGCCAATCCCGGGCGCGCGGCGCTCGAAGCCGCGGCGAACCCGGCGCGCACCCGCGAGCTTTACTTCGTCGCCGACGGCAACGGCGGCCATGTCTTTGCCGAAACCTACGAGCAGCACCAGAAGAACGTGATGCGGCTGCGCCAGCTGGAAGCCGGCCAAACCGGTCAGACAGCGCCAGTCTTCAGCCCCGCCGGGTCGGAGGTCGCTCCGCCCGCGCAAGCCGCCACCGCGCCGCCGCCACCTCCGGCATCCCCGCACACGGTGCGCCACAAACCCCGCCACCACGCTCAATCGGCGGAATGATCGGCTTGTGAGCGCGGTAGCCCGCCGTTAAGTTCGGCGTGAATTTTTTGTCGGTTCCCGGGCCGGAGGCTCAATTCCATGGCGCTGTCGAGCATGACCGGATTTGCTCGCAGCCACGGCGTCTGCGGTTCATATTCCTGGACCTGGGAAATCAAATCGGTCAACGGCAAAGGTTTCGATCTGCGGCTGCGTCTGCCGCCTGGGTGGGACGCGATCGAGCCGGCGTTGCGCGCCAACGCCGGCGAAACGCTGGCGCGCGGCTCGATCCAGGCAGGCCTGACCGTCGAGCGCACCGGCGCCACCGTCGCGGTGCGCGTCAACGCTGCGGTGCTCGAAGCGGTGCTGATCGCGGCACGCGACGTGGCGCGCCGCATCGAAACCTCGCCGCCGACGCTTGACGGCCTGCTCGGCCTCAAGGGCGTCATCGAAGTCGGCGAGGTGGAGGAGGATGCAGAAGAACGGCGCAAGGCCGAGACTGCGGTCGCCTCCGGCTTTGCCGAAGCCGTGGTCGCGCTTGCCGGCATGCGCCGCCACGAAGGCGGCGCGCTCGCCCGCGTTCTCGGCCTGCGGCTGAACGAGATCGGCGCTCTCGTCGAACGCGCCGAGCTTGCGCCGGGCCGCCGGCCGGAAGCGATCCGCACCCGGCTCGCCGAGCAGGTGGCGGCGCTCTTGGCGCAATCCGACCGGTTCGATCCGGACCGCCTGCATCAGGAAGCCATTCTGATTGCCGCCAAAGCCGACGTGCGCGAGGAGCTCGATCGGCTTGCCGCCCACGTCGCCCAAGTGCGGCAGCTCATCGCGCAGGGCGGCCCCATCGGCCGGCGGCTCGACTTTCTCGCCCAGGAACTCAATCGCGAGGCCAACACGCTGTGCGCCAAGGCCAACGACGTCGAGCTCACCAATATCGGGCTTACGCTCAAGGCTGCGGTCGAGCAATTCCGCGAGCAGGTGCAGAACGTGGAATAGCCATGGCGCGCACGGTCCGGCATCGGACTAAAACGAGCAAGCAAAATGCGATCGCGCGGCGCGGTCTGATGTTCGTGCTGTCATCGCCGTCCGGCGCCGGCAAGACCACGCTGTCGCGCCTGTTGCTGCGCGGCGACCGCAACGTCGAGCTTTCAGTGTCGGTCACGACGCGGCCGAAGCGGCGCGGCGAAGTCGACGGCCGCGACTATCATTTCATCGACCGCGCGCGCTTCGATGACATGATTGAGTCGGGCGAGCTGTTGGAATGGGCGGAAGTGTTCGGCCATCGCTACGGCACGCCGCGCCATCCGGTCATTGCCGCGTTACGCACCGGCCGCGACGTGCTGTTCGACATCGACTGGCAAGGCACCCAGCAGCTCCGCGAAAAGGCGCGCGACGATCTGGTCAGCGTCTTCATCCTGCCGCCGAGCGTGCGCGAGCTGGAGCGCCGGCTGAACACCCGCGCGCAGGACAGCCGCGACGTCATCGGCGAGCGCATGGCGAAAGCTGCCGGCGAGATGAGCCACTGGCCGGAATACGATTATGTCATTGTCAACAAAGATAGAGCTCTGGCCTTCGCCGAAATCCGCGCCATCCTTGCTGCCGAGCGAGTGAAACGCGAGCGGCAGATCGGATTGTCCGATTTCGTGCGCAGCCTGCAGGCGAAGCTTTAGGCGTCCCCTACCCGGCGGCGGTCGCCTCAGTACGATCGCGGATCGCGGCGGTTGCATTACGCCGACGTTTTGGTCGTAGTTTTGGACGCCAGATAGGCGCCGTGACTGATACCGAGCAGCGCCAGGAAATCGCGGCCGACCTCCGGCATGTTCAAGGCGGTGGGAGCAGGTTGGTGACCGAAGAGCCGCCATAAGCTCACCGCGTAGGCGAAAACAAGGATCACTGTAATGATCAGCTTCTGCAATCGGCTGATATCGACGACGTAACGGTTGGCGGCTTCCTCGCCGAGGTAGAGGTCGCTCCAACTCGCCTCGTAGGGAGATTTGTTGGCGTCCATCACGCCGATTTGCTGCGGGTCGTCTCCGGCGGTGAGCTGCTCCGGCGGCGCCACTGCGGACGCTGCCGCGGGCGCGGCCGGCGCAGCGGCTGGCGCAGCCGCAGACTGCGCCGATTGGTTCTTTTTGTTGTCAACGATCACGTTGCTTATGACGGGAGAGACGCTGACGATTCCCAACAGCGCAAACAAATCAGTTTGCATGGTCGGGAACGCGGTCCCCTGCGTGACGTTCCAGATCGCTGCGACGAAATAACCGCCAAGCAGGACGATGAGCCAGGCTACCCACTGCGTTCGTTCCAGGCTGATGCGATTGAGATCGTCTATCAGGATACCGTCCGGACGACCGTTGACCAGAATGCCAACCACGATGCAGAGCACAACGAAAAGCAGCTCGACGGCAATCCACTGCGTGCGCAATTGTGCCGGATCGTGGCTCAGATAAATCCAGGCCGCACAAGCCACGAGCAGAGCAAACAGAATAACGGAAAGCGAACCCCAAGACCCGATTTTCCAGGATACTTTCATGACAGTCCCCGACTGCTCGCCACGCAAGAACGCGGCTGCATCATACGCGTATATCACATTCGCACAACGTCAAGTAAGGCAGCGGCCGCCGCCTGCTGCAGCGATTTGCCGGTCAGACGGTCAGCACCGTCCGTCCGACGACGCGTCCGGCGCGCAGATCGTCGAGCGCGGCTTGTGCTTCGGCAAGCGGCCGCTCGCGGGTCGGAATCGGAGCGATCTTGCCGGCGCGGGCAAGGTCGAGCAGTTCGCGCGCCTCGTCGAGCGTGCCGGTCAGCGTCCCCTCGATGGTGAGGGCCTTGATGGCGAACATCGCGGCGGCCATCGAAAACATGCCGCCGAGCAATCCGGTCACCACGACCTTGCCGCCGCGCGCCAGCGCGCCGGTGGCAAATCGCAGCGATTTGTCCGAGCCGACGAAGTCGCAGACTGCGAATAGGCCACCGCCGGTTGCTTTCGTGATTGCGCGGCGCGCCCCCGGGTCGGCCGGGTCGTAGGCGGCCGCGGCGCCGGCAGCGAGCGCCGCGTTGCGCTTGTCGGCGTCGATATCGGCAACGAGCGGCGGCTGCCGAAACAACGTGCGTGCGATCGCAAGGCCCATCATGCCGACGCCGCCCAGGCCGACCAGCAGCACCGGGCTGTCGTCGGCGCGTCCAGCCAGCCGCTTGAGCGCCGAATAAGCCGTCAGCCCCGAGCACATCAGCGGTCCGGCAAAATTCGGCGACAGCGGCGCGTAGTCGAGCAGATAACGCGGATGCGGGATCAAGACATGGCTGGCGAAGCCGCCATCGGCGCTGATGCCGAGATGGTGATGGGCGGAGCACAAGTTCTCCTCGCCGCCCTGGCATCGCCCACATTGGCCGCAACCGATCCAGGGATACACTGCGACGCGCCGGCCGATCTTCGCCTCCGACGCCTCCTCGCCGGCGGCCTCGATCACGCCGGCGATCTCGTGGCCCAGCGTGAACGGCAGCGGCCGGTCCGCGGTGATGTCGAGCCGATTGTCGGCGCCCAATTCGAAATAGCCGTCCTGCAGATGCAGGTCGGAATGACAGACGCCACAACGCTCGATGCGCACCAAAACCTCGCTGCCGCGCGGTTTCGGGCAGTCGATCACGGTTTGGCAGAGCGGTTGGCCGTAGGCGACCAGCGACTGGCGGTGCATTGCGGTCATGGCAGCTGCAGCTTCTGGCACATTACGCACGCCATCATGCCCGACTCATCGGCCGGCCGCCAGCGCGCCGGCCAAGGCCACAAAATCACTGACCGAGAGATCCTCGGCACGCGCCGTCGGATCCAATCCTGCCGCCGCCAGCAGGGCCGATACCTCGGTGCCGAGCGAACGCAAGCTCTGCCGCAGCATCTTGCGGCGCTGACCGAATGCCGCCTGGGTGACGCGCTCGAGCGACGCGCGGTCGCACGGCAGCGGCTGCCGGCGCGGCACGAGGTGAACGATCGAGGAATTGACGGCGGGCGGCGGCACGAAAGCCGAGGCGTTGACGTCAAACAAAATGCGCGCCTTGCAGCGCCATTGCGCCAGCACCGACAAGCGGCCGTAGCTTTTCGAATGCGGTTCCGCGACGATACGTTCGGCAACTTCGCGCTGAAACATCAGAACGGCGGCGTCGTACCAGGGCGGCCAGGGTTCGAGGCCGAGCCAGGAGACGAGCAGCGCCGTGGCGATGTTGTAGGGCAGGTTGGCGACGATCCGCACCGGGCCGGCAAGCAGAGGACGCGGATCGTAGCCGAGCGCGTCCGCCGCCACGACCTCGAGACGTCCCGGATAATACGCGGCGATCTCGCGCAAAGCCGCAATGGCCCGTTCGTCGCGCTCGACCGCGACCACGCGCGCGGCGCCGAGCGCAAGCAGCGCCCGGGTCAGTCCGCCCGGCCCCGGGCCGACTTCGAATATCGTCACGCCGCCGAACGGGCCCGCCGCGCGCGCGATGCGCCCGGCAAGATTGAGATCGAACAAAAAATTCTGACCGAGTGATTTCTTCGGCGCGATGCCGTGACGCTGCACGACCTCGCGCAGCGGCGGCAGGCCGTCCGACGCCGCGGGCGCGGCGGCCGCGTCGCTCACGGCGTCGTTTGCAGCGCCGTATTGTCGGCGGCTGCAAGTCGCGCAGCGAGCTGCAGCGCGGCAATGAGGCTTTTGGGATCGGCCTTGCCGGTGCCGGCGATGTCGAACGCGGTGCCGTGATCGGGCGACGTGCGCACGAACGGCAATCCCAGCGTGACGTTGACGGCGTGATCGAAGGCCAGCGTCTTGATCGGGATCAGCGCCTGATCGTGGTACATGCACAACGCCGCGTCGTAGCCGGCGCGGGCCGTTTCGTGGAACAGCGAATCGGCCGGCACTGGACCGCGCACGTTGATGCCCTCGGCGGCGAGTCGCGCGACTGCCGGCGCGACGATGGCGCGGTCCTCTTCGCCGAGAGTGCCTTGCTCGCCGGCATGCGGGTTCAATCCCGCGATCGCAAGGCGAGGCCGCGCAATGCGAAATCGCGTGCGCAGGTCACGCGCCACGATACGGCCGGTGTCGGCGATGAGTTCGGCCGACAGCCGGGCAAAGATTTCGCGCAGCGGCAGATGAATGGTTACCGGCACGACGGCGAGTTCCGGCGCCCACAGCAGCATGACCGGCCGGAGCATTTTGCCGGTCGCCTCCTGCACGAGCCTGGCCAGAAACTCGGTGTGTCCGGGCTCGGCAAAGCCCGACTGGTAGAGCACGTTTTTTGCTATCGGATTGGTGACGACGGCGCCGGCGTGACCGGCCAGCACGTCGGCGACGGCGCGACGGATCGAAGCGATGGCGGCGGGCGCGCTCGATTGGTCCGGCCGACCCGGCGCGGCATTCGGCTTGGCTGCGATGGCGACGACCGGCAGCGCGGTCGAAAACGCTGTGGCTGCGCGCTCCGGCGCCACTTCCGCGACCGGCACTTCCAGCCCGAGCGCATCGGCGCGCCGGCGCAGAAAATCGCCGTCGCCGACGACATAGAAGGCGGGAATGCCGTATTCGGCGCGTCGCCGCCAGACGGCGAGCGCAAGGTCGGGCCCGATCCCGGCGGGCTCGCCGAGCGTCAATGCTAGCGGTTGCACGATCCTGTTTCGATCCGCTCGTTGCGGCCTACTTGTATTCGATCATCGCCTCGCGCCGCAACCGCTGCAAATAGCGCTTGGCGGTGGCGCCGAATTTCTTCTGGAAAATCTCGTCGCGAATCTGTTTCTTGCCGGGCGTATCGTTTTTGGTCTGGCGCTTGCCGCAGACCGCGAACATCTGCACACCCTCGGCGGTCGTCTCCGGCGGCGTCAGGTGGCCGACATCGGTGCCGTCGAGGATGGCGCGCAACTGGTCCGGCAGGTCGGCGGAAAATTTGAGGACTTGATCGCGCACCGCCACGTCGTTGAGGGCGCGGGCGAACGGAATGCCGTCGGCGCAGTTCTGGAATCGCGCGCGCAGCGCATCGGCATCGCGCTTGCGCGCCTCATAGGCGGCCGCCGGCGAGCCGGGCGGCACGATGAGGATGATCGGCCGCATCGTGTATTCGTAGCCAACGTCTTTTTTTTCGTCGCTCGGATGCAGCTGCAGCTCGGCTTCGACGTCGCTGTCGGGAATTTCCAGGCTGGCTTTATAGCGGCCGCGGATCAACGCATTCCAGGCCAACTGCGCGCGCAGCCGGTTCTTCAGCGTCGCCGCGCTCGATCCGGCGTGGTCGAGAATTTCCGCCAGTTTCTTGGCATCGACGCCCATATGGTCGGCGATGTTGCCGTACGCGGCGTCGACATCGGAGTCCGGAACGTCGATGCTGTATTGCTTGGCCTCGCGTATTTCGAGGATTTCGTCGATCAGCGCGTCGATCACGGCTTGGCGGGTCGGCGGCTTCTGCGGCGTGCCCAATTGCTCGAGCTTGGTGCGTTGCGCGACGTCGAGCTCGGTGATCGGCGTGCCGTCGACCACCGCGACCACCTCCTGCGACCGCGCCGTCGCGGCGGCGGCAATGAGCGCCGCCACGGCGAGCGCCGCGGTCGCCAGCGGTCGGGCGCGGGCGCCTATGCTGCTCAGCCACATCGCTCTTTGGTTCTCCCTCGGCGGCCGGTTCAGCTTCGTCCCCAATCCAGCCTTCCAGACCGGCGGGATCAATGCCCCATGCTCGCGGCGAAATTTAGGACAAGACGTAAGCAAATGGGAATGGGCGGCGTGCCGCGGCGTGAGCGCATCGTCGTTCCGGCGGCGGCCGCCGACCGGGCTACCGCCGGCTAGCCGTCCTCCAGATAGAGCAGGGCGAGGAAGCCGGTAAGGCTGCCGACCAGCACGGGTATCCACGCGGCTGCCATCGGCGGCAGCAGCTCCGACTTGCTCATGTCCTCGGTGATCTTCTGCAAGACGAAGATGAGAAATCCGGCGGAAATGCCGCTTAACACCATTTTCTGCACGCCGCCGAAACGAAAGAAGCGCAGACTCACGGCGGCGGCCAGCAGAACCATGGCGCAAAGCAGGAACGGCCGCGCCAACAGCTCGTCGTATTGCAGCCGATAACCGGTCGCGGCGAGCCCCGCACGATCGGCCATTTCGATGTAGTTCGGCAGCTGCCAGAACGGCACGGTTTCCGGGGTCGCGAAGCTTTCCCGCACCTGCTCAAGGGTCAGATTGGTGTTGAGCCGGTAGGCCGGCTCGATTTCCGGCGGCTTGCCGGGGGCGTAGATGCGCGCGTCGTCGAGCTGCCAATAGCCGTGCTCGAGCGCGGCGGCTCGCGCCTCGATACGCTCGCTGAAGTGGCCGTTCTCGTCGAACGTGTAGACGGTGACGTTGCCGAGATCGGAGCCTTGCTCGCGGCTCGATTTGGCGTTGATGATGGCCGCGCCGTCGCTGCTCTTTTGTCGCACCCAGAAGCCGCTGGCGCTCACCTGCAGGGCGGACAATGTTTCGCCGAGCATGCTCGCCTCGAGGCGCTTGGATCGCTCGTGCAGCGCGGCGGCGATCGGGTTGTAAGCCACCGTCGCGGCGGCGCCGATCAGGAACGCCACGACAAGGGCCGGCGCGACGAACTGCCACGCGGAAATACCGGCCGCGCGCGCAACGACGAGTTCGAGGCGCCGCGACAGCGTCAAGTAGCACGACATGGCGCCAACCAGCACCGCGAACGGCATGATCTGTTCGGTCAGCTGCGGGACGCGGTAAATGGAGATTTCGGCCAGAATCCAGGCCGTGGCGTTGGGCCAGTCGGCGCCGCGTCGCATCAATTCGAAAAAGTCGACGGTGCCGGCAAGCACGACCACGCCCGCAAAGGTGCTGATCACGGAGCCGAGGAACCGCAGGCCGAAATAGCGCGACAGCGTGCCGATCAGCATGACGGCGATCCTTTAGCTCGCGCCGGCGCGCGCCAGGCGCTCACTGACCGTGTTGGCGATCCGGTTCACGAACAGCGCGTGCTCCACCGCCTTGCCGCGCGAAATCTGCCACAGTCCGATGCCGATTGCCGCGGCAAGCGCCACGAATTGCAGGCTGAGCATGGCGGGAGTCTTGACGCCGGCCACCACGCTGAGAAAGCCGGCCATGCGCAGCGCGCCGGCCGCGACGATTAAACCGATCATGCTCAAAGTTCGATTCTGCCGCGTCGTCTGTGGCGGGCCGAGAAACATGTAGGTCAGGATGGCAAAGGCCAGCGGATAGAACGGCGTCGCCAAGCGATCGTACATCTCGGAGCGGAATTGATCGGATTGGGTGGCGTAGAGCGGATCGCCCGGCCGCGGCCAGATCAGCTCCCAGATGTATTTTTCTCGTACCGTGTAGTTAGAGTTTTGCGGCCCGCCGCCCGTGAATTTCGACAAGTCGAAAGCGTAGCGGTCGAATGTCACGATACGCGGATCGGCTTGTCCTGTTTCGAGCCGCTGGATGCTGCCGTGCTCGAGCACCAAGTACGAGCCGTTATCCTTCTTCACGATCTCGCCCTCCTCGGCGAGATAGGTGGCGTGCTCGTTGGGATTGCTGCGATCGTCGACGAAAATGCCGACCAGGAGACCGTTCGGCCGGCGGTCGGCGATGTGGAACGTGAGATTGCCGCTGACGCTGGTAAAGCGTCCGGGCTGCACGATATTGGTGAGGATGTCGGCGCGCACCTGCGTCGACCAGTCCCGCAACTCGCGCAAGGCGCGCGGCGACACGTATGCGGCAATGACCATGCACAACAGCGATACCACCACAGCGGCGGCTAAAAACGGCGCCAGCAATCGCCACGGCGACAGCCCGGCCGCATTCATGACGATCACTTCGGAGTCCTGACCGAGCCGCGCCAGCACGTGCGCCGAGGCCAGCAACAGGGCGATCGGCGCGATGATCATGACCAGAAGCGGCACGATCATCCCGGTAATGCCGATGAAGACGAACAGCGTCTGCCGCTCGCTGGTAATCAGGTCGAAATCGCGCATCGCCTGAGTGAACCAGATCACGACCGTCAGGCTGACGAGCGTAATCAGGAACGCCGCTATGGTGATGCGAAAGATGTAGCGGCCGATCGACCCCACCAGCCTGTCCCTTCCCGAACGATCGGCGCTCGCCGCGGCTTCGGCCGCATGCGGCGCCGTTCGGCCTGCCCGATTGCAACGACGCGGACCGGCTCATGCTTTCACAAAATGGCCTCGCCAAGGCAATCCCGCTGCCACAATCGTCCACACCGCACTGGCGCGCGCAACCTGTGTCGGGCGAAATCCAGAGTGGAACCGGCTTTGCATGGCGCCGCCATTCGGTTCATATGGCGTCCGGCAGGCCGCGGCGAGCGGCAGGACAAAAGGACCAAAAATGCCCGACCCGCTCAAGCTCGGCTTCGTTCCCTTTACGCGGTTACGCGGCGTTCTTGTTGCGTTCTGCGCCGAGAATTTGCAATTCGGTCCGGCGAGCAAGAGCGCCCTTTCGGCAGCCGAGGCGCAACTGCGCCGCGCCGCCGCCGCCGACCATTTCACCGGCAAGAACGGTGCCGTCCTCGATATCGTTGCGCCGTCCGGGCTTGATGCGCCACGCCTCATCGTGGTTGGGACCGGCAAGGAAGGCGAGCTCAAGCAGCGTGATGTGGTCCAGCTCGGCGGCATCGCCATGGGTCGGCTGCCGTCCCGGGCGGCTGAAGCCACGATCCTGGCCGAAATCGGCTCGGGCCCGCTCAAGCCCGATCAGATCGCCAATCTCGCGCTAGGCGTTCGGCTGCGCGCCTATTCTTTCGACCGCTATAAAACCAAGCGCAAAGAGGGCGAGGAGCGTCCCGAAAAAATCGAGGTGCACGTGGCCTGCGCCAATCCTGCGGCGGCAGGCAGGGCCTGGGTGCCCGTCAACGGCACCGCCGAAGGCGTCGTGCTCGCCCGCGACCTGATCAACGAGCCGGCGAACGTGCTTTATCCGGGCGAATTCGCCCGCCGTGCCTCGGCGCTGTCCCGGCTTGGCATTACGGTCGAAGTGCTTGACGTGCCGGCAATGAAGAAGCTCGGCATGGGCGCGCTGCTCGGCGTCGGCCAGGGTTCGGCCCATGAGTCGCGGCTCGTCGTCATGCGCTGGAACGGCGGCAAGCGCGGTGCCGATCCGCTCGCCTTCATCGGCAAGGGCGTTTGTTTCGATACCGGCGGCATCTCAATCAAGTCGGCCTCGGGCATGGAGGACATGAAGGGCGACATGGCCGGAGCGGCGTGCGTGGTCGGCCTGATGCACGCACTCGCCGCCCGCAAGGCCAGGGTCAACGCGGTCGGCGCCATCGGGCTCGTGGAAAACATGCCCGACGGCAAGGCGCAGCGGCCGGGCGAC
Source organism: Xanthobacteraceae bacterium (assembly GCA_030036975.1). GTDB lineage: Bacteria > Pseudomonadota > Alphaproteobacteria > Rhizobiales > Xanthobacteraceae > BOG-931. The sequence continues at coordinate 10,645 of JASHSE010000473.1, forward strand.
ATCGTCAAGACCATGTCCGGACAGACGATCGAGATCATCAACACCGACGCGGAAGGCCGGCTCGTGCTCGCCGACGTGCTGCATTACGTCAAGCAGCGCTTCAAGCCGAAATTCATGGTCAACCTGGCGACGCTTACCGGCGCCATCATGGTTGCGCTCGGACAGCAATATGCCGGGCTGTTTGCCAACGACGACAAGCTCGTGGAGCGGCTGAGCAAAGCCGGCGAGGAAACCGGCGAACGCGTCTGGCGCATGCCGCTCGGCCCCGAATACGACAAGATGATCGATTCGAAGTTCGCTGACATGAAAAATACCGGCGGCCGCTGGGCCGGTTCGATCACGGCGGCGCAATTGCTGCAGCGCTTCGTCGGCAAGACGCCATGGGCGCACCTCGATATCGCCGGCACCGCGCTCGGCTCGCCGCAGACCGACATCAACAAGAGCTGGAGTTCCGGTTGGGGAGTGCGGCTGCTCGACCGCCTGGTCGCGGATTATTACGAGCGCTAACGCGGCGGCCGCCCGATGACCGAGATCCTGTTCTATCAGCTCAAGGGGCAGCGCCTCGAACAGGTGCTGCCAGCGCTGCTGCTAAGGTCGCTGGAGCGCGGCTGGCGGGTCGTGGTTCAGGCCGCCTCGGAGGAGCGCATCGCGGCCCTCGATGCGCATCTGTGGACCTGGCGCGAGGACGCGTTTCTGCCCCACGGCACTTGGCGCGAGCCGGACGCGGCAGAGCAGCCTGTTCTTCTCACGCCAAACGGCCACAACCCCAATCGGGCCGCTGTCCGGTTCCTGGTCGAAGGTACTGAATTGCCCGACGATGCGGCAACCTATCAGCGTCTGGTTCTGGTCTTCGATGGCGACGATCCCGACGCGCTGGCGAACGCGCGAGAGCGCTGGGTTAGGGTGAAGAAAGATGGTTTTGATGTCACCTATTGGCAGGCCGACGAAAATGGCCGCTGGCAGCAGCAAGCATAACAGGTTTGCGTTTGGGTCTTACGTTAAATGCCTCGCATAAAGCCTTGATTCATAAAATAGAATTTCTCTGAAATATTTTCACTAAACGTTTGCTCGCAAACGCATTTTTGCCGCATTATATTTTGCTCGGTCATCAGTTTGGGTGCTATAGTTTCGTCATGAACAAACATTCAGCGACAAAAA
>JASHSE010000474.1 GCA_030036975.1 Xanthobacteraceae bacterium
CGCATCTTCGATGCGAGCCGACCCTCCCCCTACAGGGGAGGGTCGAATTTTATGCGTCTTCACGCCTCCGCCAGCCGCAGGCCGATCAGCCGGTCGAGCGCGGCCGGGTCGGCGAGCAATTGGGCGGACGGCCCGGAATGCACGATGCGTCCGCGTTCGAGCACGAGCGCCGATCGGGTGAGCGACAGCGCGATGTCGGCGTGCTGCTCGACCAGGATGAAGGCGCCCTCGCCTTGCTCGGTCATGCGGCGGATCGCGGCAGCGAGCTCTTCGACCACGATCGGCGCGAGGCCTTCGAGCGGCTCGTCGAGCAACAGCAGCACCGGGTTGGTCATCAGCGCGCGGGCGATCGCCAGCATCTGCTGCTCGCCGCCGGATAATTGGTTGCCAAGATTGCGCCGGCGCTCGGCGAGTCGCGGAAACAGGTCGTAGACCGCGGCCAGCGTCCAGCGGCCGTCGCGTGCGGCGACCGTGAGGTTCTCCTCGACAGAAAGCGTGGCAAAGATTTCGCGCTCCTGCGCCACCCAGCCGATGCCGGCGCGGGCGCGGCGGTGCGGCGGCTGCCCAGTGATGTCGGCGCCACGCCACACAATGCGGCCGCGCGCGATCTGGGTGTAGCCCATGAGCGTGAGGATCAGCGTCGATTTGCCCACGCCGTTGCGGCCGAGCACGGCGAGCGAGCCGCGCTCGGGCAGATCGAAGCTGATGCCGTCGAGCACAATGCCGGCGCCGTAGCCGGCGCGCACGTCGCGGAGGGTGAGGAGCGGCTCAGTCATGCGATGTATTGACGGGTTCACTTCCGCTCATTCCCGCGAAAGCGGGAATCCAGAGAGCACTCTCGAGTGAAGAAGCAAGCCAACTGGATCCCCGCTTTCGCGGGGACGAGCGGATATGGGGCGCTCGTCGCATCATCGCGCCCCCACCCGCTGCCGCTCGCCCAGATAAACCGCGCGCACGCGTTCGTCGGCGGCGATCTCGGCCGGCGTGCCTTCGGTGAGCACGCCGCCGCCGACCATGACGATGACGCGCGAGGCGAAGCGGAATACGAGCTCCATGTCGTGCTCGATGAACAGCACGGTGATATCGCGCGACAGCCCGGCGATGGCGGCGAACAAATCGTTGCTCTCGTCGCGCGGCACGCCGGCCGCCGGCTCGTCGAGCAGCAACACCTTGGGCCGTGCCGCGAGCGCCAGCGCGATTTCGAGCAGGCGCTGCTGGCCGTAGGCGAGTTCGCGGGTTGGCCGATGGCAGACGGCGGCGAGGTTGAGGGTGCCGAGAATGCCGTAAGCCTCGTCGACCTCGTCGCGATAGGCGGTGAGCGGCCGCCACCAGGTGCGGGCGACGCCGCGGCGCTCGCACACCGCGAGCGTCACCGATTCGAGCGCCGAGAGATACGGGAACAGCGAGTTGATCTGATAGGTGCGCACGAGGCCGCGGCGCACCCGCGCCTGCGGCGGCAGCGCGGTGATGTCATCGTCGCCGAGCAGGATGTGGCCGGCGTCCGGGCGCAGCATGCCGGTCATCAGATTGATCAGCGTGGTCTTGCCGGCGCCGTTCGGCCCGATCAGCGCGTAGCGCACGCCGGCCGGCAGATCGATCTCGACGTCGGCGGCGACGACCAGCGAGCCGAACCTCTTGTTGACGCCGCGCGTCGACAGCGCCGTCATCCGCGCCGCCGTGGCGCTCACGGCGCGCTCACCGGCGGCCGCTTGCGCGCCGCCGATTTCAGCCGCTCGGCCGCGAACGCCAGGCCGCCCAAAATGCCGTTCGGCAGGAACATTACCACGCCGATGAGCAGAAGCCCGATCCAGAAATACCAGAACTGCGGATTGAGCCCGGAGAATTGATCGCGCGCCACCATGTAGACGACGGCGCCGATCAGCCCGCCATAGAGCCGGCCGGCGCCGCCGAGAATGAGCATGACCAGAACGTCGGCCGAGCGCTGGAAGCCGAGCGCTTCGAGCGACACCGTTGCGGTGGTTTGCGACAAGAGCGCGCCGGCGAGCCCGGCGATCACCGCGGCGATGGTGTAGATGGTGCGGATGTGCGAATGGGTCGGCGCGCCGATCGCCGGCATGCGCGCGCCGTTCTCGCGGATGCCGCGCAAGGCGAGGCCGAACGGCGAATGGATGATGCGGCGCGCCGCGACGAAGACGACGAATAGCACGGCGAGCGCATAGCTGTAGGCGGTGTAGCCGTACAGGTCGAAGTCGATCCTGCCGAACAGCGGCCAGGTGTGGATGCCTTGCAGGCCGTCGAAGCCGCCGGTGAGCCAGCTCGCCGCGTTGGCGGCTTCCTGCAGCAAGAGGCCGAGCCCGAGCGTGATCATGATCAGGGCCAGATGGCGAAAGCGCGCGATGATGAAGCTCGTGACGTAGCCCAAAATACCGGACGCTGTTCCGGCAATGACGAGCCCGCTCAGCGGCTCGCCCCAGCCGTGCACCGAGATGAGGCCCGCCGTATAGGCGCCAACGCCGAAATAGGCGGCGTGGCCGAGCGAGATGATGCCGGAAAAGCCGAGGATGAGATCGAGCGACAGCACGAACAAAGCGGCGATCGCCACCTGGCTCGCCAGCACCAGATAATCGGGCGCCAGCACGAACGGCAACAGCGTGGCGAGCCAGAACGCAATCTCGGCTGTGCGCCAGCGCGCTTGAGCCTGCAACACGGCGTGCGGACCGGAGATCGTTTGCGTCGTCACGCCGGAGACCTTCAGGATTGCTGAAACGTTGTCTTATGACGTTTCCCGGATGCGGTGCAGCGCGCAGCGGTGCGCCGCTGATCCGGGACCTTCACAGACGCGGAGCTTGTAACGATCCCGGGTCTGCAGCGCACCACTTCGTGCTGCGCTGCGCTCGGGAAACGAGTTTGGGGGAACGACGCCACGGCCTAGCGCCTCCCGAACAGGCCGGCCGGCCGCGCCATGATCATCGCCAGCATCACCACATAGATGAGGATCGAGCCGAACGCCGGGATGTAATACTTGCCGGCCATGTCGACGACGCCGAGCAGCATGGCGGCGGCGAACGAGCCGGCGATGGAGCCGAGGCCGCCGACCGCAACGACGATCAGCACGTAGATCAGATACGTCAACGCGAACGACGGATCGAGGCCGAGCATGGCGATGGCGAGCGCGCCGCCCAGCCCGGCGAGGCCACTGCCGAGCGCGAACGTGACGGCGAACAGCGTGTCGACGTCGATGCCGAGCCCGCGCGCCATGCGCTGATTATTGACCGCGGCGCGCACCTTCGCGCCGAACCGCGTGGCCTCGACGGTGACGACGAGCAGAACGGTAATGGCGAGCGCGATGGCGATGAGGACGAGGCGATAGACCGCGAAATCGAGCCCCATCAGATGCAGCGAGCCTTGCAGGTAGTCCGGCAATTGCACCGGCTGCTGGTCGGTGCCGTAGATATAGGCAGCAGCCGCGATCGAGACGAACACGATGCCGATGGTGAGCAGGCACTGAGGGAGCTCGCCGGCATGGTAAAAGCGCCGGAAGAACACGCGTTCCAGCACGACGCTCGCGGCCGCCACTGCGACAAACGCGATCGGCAAGGTTGCGAAGAACGGCCAGCCGGCGTCGTTCATCAGCGTCACGGTGACGTAGCCGCCCAGCATGGCGAAGCTGCAATGCGCCAGATTGACGAAGTTCATCATGCCGAGCGTCACCGACAGCCCGACCGACATCAGGAACAACAGCATGCCGTAGGCAACACCGTCGAACAGCATGCCGAGCACGGGAAGCATGGCGCCTCGCCTAACACGCGCCGCGGCGGCGTTTTTGTTCGTGCAAGAACGTCCAGTCCATGCTCAAGCCGCTTGACGAATTCCGCTCATTCCCGCGAAAGCGGGAATCCAGAGAGCACTCTCGAATGAACAAGCAAGCCAACTGGGTCCCCGCTTTCGCGGGGACGAGCGGAAGATAGGGCATTCACTTCGCCGCGTGTCCCGGATCCTTGACGTTCGGGATGGCGTCGATGTCGACGTTGAGCAGCTCGTTGCCGACTTTCTCGACCTTGCGGATATACACCGTCTGTACGATGTCGCGGGTTTCCGGATCGATCGACACCGGGCCGCGCGGGCTTTCCCAGCTCATGCCCTTGGCGGCGGCGATCAAATCCTCGCCGTCGGTCTTGCCGCCGGTCTTTTTCAGGGCGGCGTAGATCAGATGCATGCCGTCATAGCCGCCGATCGAGAAGAAGTCCGGGTTGCGGTGGTAATCGGCGTTATAGGCTTTGACGAACGCGGCATTGAGCTTCGATTGATGATTGAAGTCGTAGTTCGACACCGTGATGATGCCGAGCGCGCCGTCGCCCATGCTCTTGAGCGCGGTCTCGGAGGCAAGCGCGTCCTGGCCCAAAATCTTGGTCTTCTTGGTGTCGATGCCGCGCTCCGCCAGCGCCTTGCCGACCGCGGCCGGCTGCGCGCCGCCCGGCACCCAGATGTAGATGGCGTCGGGGCTCACGTCCTTGGCGCGCTGCACGAAGGCGGAAAAGTCCGGATTGTCGACCGGGAAGCGCACCGAGCCGACGATCTGGCCGCCGGCGTCCTTGAAACCCTTCTGGAACCAGGTCTCGGCGTCGATGCCCGGGCCGTAATTCGACACCATGGTGTAGATCTTTTTGATGCCGTTCTTGGCCGCCCAGGTGCCGAGCGTGTAATTGAGCTGTGGCGTGGTCGAGGAGGTGCGCGCCATGTAGGGCGACTTGGTGGTGATGATCGAGGTCGCGGCGTTCATGACCACCATGAATTTCTTGGCCTGCGCGGACACGTCGCCGCCGGCGAGCGCGTTCGGTGTCAAAATCCAGCCGCCCAAAATGTCGGCGTGGTCGCGGACGATGACCTCCTGGGCCAGCCGCTTGGCGACGTCAGGGGCGATGCCGCCGGTGTCCTTGCGGATGAGCTCGATCTTGCGCCCGGCCACGGTATCGCCGTTCTGCTTCATGAAGAGCTTGATGGCATTGTCCATCTGCGTGGCGGTGTCGGCGAACTGGCCGGAATAGCACATGATCAGGCCGATCTTGATCGTGTCGGCCGCGGCGGCCGGGTAAAAACCGAGCGCCGCCAGCGCCAGGCCGAAAGACGCGGCGGCGCAGCCGATGACGACTTTTTGCATGACTTCCTCCCAGTTCTTGCGAATGGTCAAGGCGATCCGCAGCGCCTATCCTCGTTCAGGTCGCGGCCGAGTGCAACGTGCCAAAATGCGCAAAGCGCGGTGGGAGGCGGCCCCTTGGGCGCCGCGTTGTCAATGGGCACTCCGAACTTTGTG
>JASHSE010000475.1 GCA_030036975.1 Xanthobacteraceae bacterium
CATGCTTGCCACTCGCACCAATCCTGCCAGGAGCACTGCCCGCTGTCGCTCAATCCGACCGCCTCGATCGCCGGGCTCAAGCGCCGCACCGCGCTTGCCTACCTGAAAGGCGAGCTGAAACCATGAACGTGCGACTCTACGTCTGGCAGCGCGCGACCGCGGCCCTGATGGTGCCGCTCGTCGCCGTGCACGTCGCCGTCATCTTCTATGCCACCCGGCAGGACCTCTCGGCTGCCGATATTCTGGCGCGCACCCGCGGCAGCATCGTCTGGGGCGCGTATTACGGACTGTTCGTCGCCGCGGTCTCGATCCATGCGGCGATCGGCGTGCGCAACGTGCTCGCCGAATGGTCGCCGCTCTCGGAGCGCCACGCCGGCCGGCTCGGGCTTTTGTTCGGACTGGTGCTGGCGGCGCTCGGCGCTCGCGCCGTCCTCGCGGTGGTGCTGTGACGATCGCGCGGCACGTCAAACATCGCAGCGGCACGCTGTGGCTTGCCGCGCTCATTCATCGGCTGTCCGGTTTGGCGCTGGCGATTTTCCTGCCGCTGCATTTTCTCGTGCTGGCGCTGGCGCTGCACCGCGCGGCGCAGCTCGATGCTTTTTTGCGCTGGACCGACCAGCCGCTGGTCAAGCTTGCCGAGGTATTGTTGGTGTTTCTGCTCACCGTGCATCTGCTCGGCGGCTTGCGCGTGCTGGTGATCGAGAATTTCGACTGGCGCGACGGCCAGAAGCGACTGGCGACGCTTGCGGCAGGTGTTTCGGCCATCGTCGCGTTCGTTTTTCTGGTCCGGGTATTTTGAGGACCACATGCAGGTCGAGCGGCACAATACCGACATTTTGATCCTCGGCAGCGGCGGCGCCGGATTGTTTGCCGCGCTGCATGCGCACAAGGCCGATCCCGACCTCGACATCACCATCGTCAGCAAAGGGTTGCTCGGCAAATGCGGCTGCACCCGCATGGTGCAGGGCGGCTATAACGTGGCGCTCAATCCCGGCGACTCGGTCGAGCGCCACTTCATGGATACGATCGAGGGCGGCAAATGGCTGCCGCATCAGGGTTTGGCCTGGACGCTCGTCAGCACCGCGATCGAGCGCGTGCGCGAGCTGGAAAACGAGATCGGCTGCTTCTTCGACCGCAATCCCGACGGCACGCTGCACGGCAAGGCGTTCGCCGGCCAAACCTTCGACCGCACCGTGCACAAGGGCGACCTCACCGGCATCGAAATCATCAACCGGCTGATGGAGCAGGTGTGGGCGCGGCCAAGAATCCGCCGGCTCGAAGAGCACCGCGCCGTCGCGCTCGTCCCGGCGGCCGACGGCACGCTGTCCGGCGCGCTGTTGCTCGACGTGCGCAGCGGCGCGTTCCGCTTCGTCGCCGCGCAAGCGGTGCTGCTCGCGACCGGCGGCGGCCCGACCATGTACCGCTACCACACGCCGTCCAGCGACAAGAGCATGGACGGGCTTGCGATGGCGCTGCGGCTCGGCCTGCCGCTGCGCGACATGGAGATGGTGCAATTCCATCCGACCGGGCTTCTTGCCGGGCCGGACACGCGCATGACCGGCACCGTGCTGGAGGAAGGCTTGCGCGGCGCCGGCGGGCACCTCCTCAACGGCGCGCTGCACCGCTTCATGGCCGACTACGATCCAAAATTGGAGCGTGCCACCCGCGATGTGGTCAGCCGCGCCATCGACGCCGAAATGCGCGCCGGCCGCACCACCAAGAACGGCGGCGTCTACATCAAGATGAGTCATCTCGGCCCGCCGCACGTCGCCAGGGAATTCAAAGGCATGGTCGACCGCTGCCGCGATTGCGGCTTCGATCTCGCCGGCGGGCTGGTGGAAGTGGTGCCGACCGCGCATTATTTCATGGGCGGCGTGATCTGCGATGTTGATACGGCGACGGAACGGCACGGCCTGTTCGTCGCCGGCGAGGACGCAAGCGGCATGCATGGCGCAAACCGGCTCGGCGGCAACGGCGTCGCCAATTCGACGGTGTTCGGCGGCATCGCCGGCGACACGATGCCGAGCTGGATCGCCGCGCACCGGCCGGGCTACCGGGCGCCGGACCGGCACGCACTCGACGCGGAAGTGGCGCGCGCGCTGCAGCCGTTCGGGCCGAAGCAACAAACCGGCGACCTCAACGCGTTGCGCGAAAAGCTGCTCGACACGATGTGGGACGATGTCGGCGTGGTGCGCGACCGCGCCGGGCTGGAGCGCGGTCTTGCCGCGATCGGCAACATCGAAGCCGATTTGCTGGCGACCGGGGTCGCTGACGGCGATCGCCGCTTCAATCTGACCTGGCAGGATTGGCTCAATCTGCGTTCGCTGTGCGAAGTGAGCCGCGTCATCGCGCTCGCCGCGCAAAAGCGCGAGAACTCGCGCGGCGCGCATTACCGCTCGGACTTCCCCGAGCCGGGCGATCTTGCGACATCGACCTTTACGGTGGCGCGACAGACGCAAGCCGGCATCGCGATCCGCGAGCGGCCGGTGCAATTCACCCACGTGCGGCCGGGCGAGACCTTGATCCGCGACCAGCTCGCGGCCGAATAGAAAGCAATGACTCATGCGAAGCTTGACACTGCCGCTCGTCCCCGCGAAAGCGGGGACCCAGTTGGCTTGCTGCAATTTCAGAGGAGCCCCACTGGATTCCCGCTGTCGCGGGAATGAGCGGAATGAGGCTAATGCGAAGTTTGACACTGCCGCTCGTTCCCGCGAAAGCGGAGACCCAGTTGGCTTGCTGCGATTCCGGAGCAGCCCCGCTGGATTCCCGCTTGCGCGGGAATGAGCGGAGGAGATGCTCACACCTGCTAGAATGCTCGCCATGATCCCGATCTCATCGATCCAGCGCACCGCCGAAGAGTTGATGGCAAAGGCCGCCATCGAGATCCCTGAGGATTATCTCGCCGGCCTGCGGCAATGCGCCGACACCGAAAAGGGCGACCTGTCATCCTTCGTCATCAAGGCGATGCTGGAGAACTACGAAGCGGCGAAAGAAGACCGCCGCGCCATGTGCGGCGATACCGGCCTGCCGCGCTGGTACGTCAAAATCGGCAACGAGGCGCGCATCGAAGGCGGCCCGGTGGCGCTCGAAGCGGCGCTGCGCCGCTCGACCGCACGCGCCACCAATTCGGTGCCGCTGCGGCCGAACCGCGTGCATCCACTCTGGCGCACCGACCATAATAATAATGTCGGCATCGGCGCGCCGGAGATCGAATACGCGTTTCATCCCGACGCCGACTGGATCGAGTTGACCACCGTGCACAAGGGCGGCCTGTTCGGCACCGATTACCGCATGCTGTTTCCCGGCGACGGCATCGACGGCATCAAGCGGTTCTATCTCGACACCCTGATCGGCTTCGGCAAGCGCGGACTCGCCTGCCAGCCCGCCATCGTCGGCATCGGCCTCGGCGGCTCGAAGGATACGTCGATGGTGCTCGGCAAACAGGCGTCGTGTCTGCGCGTGGTCGGCTCGCGCAACCCCGACCCGCGCATCGCCGCGATCGAGGAGGAGTTCAAGGAACTCGGCAACTCGATCGGCATGGGCGCCATGGGCTTCGTCGGCTCTTCAATGGTGATCGATTGCCACATCGAGGTCGGCTATTGCCACACCGGCGGCATGCCGATGTCGGTGCACATGTTCTGTCTGTCGTCGCGGCGCGCCTGTGCGCGCATTTCGGCCGCCGGCAACGCCGAGTTCCGCACCGATCCGATCTGGTTCACCGATTACATGCGGCGCGAGACCGTCGAATGGGGCCGCCAGGCGGCGGAAGCTGCGGAATAGACGCCGCGTCCCTTCTCCCCGAAGGGGAGAAGGGCAGGATGAGGGGGTCGGGCGCCGCAGATTGTTTCTGAAACTTCCGAGCACCCTCACCCCGACCCTCTCCCCTCCGGGGAGAGGGAGCAGGACGCCGAATGTACAAACAAAGAGAACAAAATGCCCGATCTGAAAACCGTTCAGCTCTCCCTCCCCGCGCGCAGCGAAGATTTGCGCCGGCTTGAACTCGGCTCCGTCGTGTATCTCAGCGGCCGGCTCTTCACCGCCCGCGAAGGCGTCTACAAGCACGCCATCGAGGACGGCGCCGGCATGCCGGCGGACAAGGACGCGCTCGGCACCGCGAACTTTCATTGCTCGCCGGCCGCCAGCGTCAATCCCGACGGCAGCTATACGGTCGGCGCCGTCACCGCCACCGCTTCGTTCCGTTTCGCCAAATGGCTCGACGGTTGGTTCAAAATGTCCGGCTGCAACGTCATCATCGGCAAAGGCGGCATGGCCTCGGCGATCTATCGCCAGGTCTTCGTGCCCAACAACGCGGTCTATCT
>JASHSE010000476.1 GCA_030036975.1 Xanthobacteraceae bacterium
AAGGGCGTGGCAATGGATATCAAGGTCGGCCGGCAGGCGATCGCGGAGGCGACGGCAAAGCTGAAGAATTGGGGACGCTGGGGCAAGAACGACCAGATCGGCACGCTCAACCACGTGCGCCCAGAGGATATCGTCAAGGCCGCCAGCCTGATCCGCACCGGCAAGGTCTTTGCGCTCGGCATTCCGCTTGACGCCAAGGGGCCGCAGACCGGCCTGTTCGGCGGCCGCTTCAATCCGATCCACCAGATGCTGGCGACCGGCACCGACGCGATTGCCGGCCGGCAGGACTGGAACAAGATCCGCTATGCCGACGACACGCTGACCCTGTGCGTGCAGGGCGCCACCCATTGGGATGCGCTCGGCCACATCTTCTACGAGGACAAGACCTATAACGGCTACGATGCCAAGCTGGTCGACGCCAAAGGCTTGAGCGTGCTCGGCATCGAGCACTCCAGGAACAAGATGGTCGGCCGCGGCGTGCTGCTCGACATCGCACGCTTGCGCGGCGTGCCCTGGCTCAAGGACGGCGAGAGCATTGCCAACGACGAACTCGACAAGTGCGCCAAGCAGCAGAACGTGGCGATCGGCCGCGGCGACTTCGTCATCATCCGCACCGGCCAGATGGAGCGCTGCCTGTCCGAGGGCAAATGGGGCGGCTATGCGGGCGGCGACGCGCCGGGCGTCAAGTTCGAAAACTGCTACTGGTGCCAGGACAAGGAGATCGCCGCGATCTGCACCGACACCTGGGGCGTCGAAGTGCGGCCGAACGAGACCACCGAAGCCAACCAGCCATGGCACTGGGTCGTGATCCCGGCAATGGGCCTTTGCATGGGTGAGATTTTCTATCTCAAAGAGCTCGCCGAAGATTGCGACGAAGACGGCATCTACGAGTTCTTCTTCTGCGGTCCGCCGCTCGTCATCACCGGCGCCACCGGCTCGCCGCTCAATCCGCAGGCGATCAAATGACGGGGAGACGATCCAGGCTTGGTAGACCAAACACTCGTCGTCACCCCCGGGCTTGACCCGGGGGTCCATGCGGGGTTTCAACAAGCTCAAACTCACCATGGATTGCCGGGTCAGGGGACCCCACGCCCGGCAATGACGAGTTGGAGGAAAACGTGGCCAAATATCTCAAGCGCGGAATGGATGCGAGCGTGATCAAGGCGGCCGACGCCAAGGTGCGCGAGACCGTCGAGCAAATCCTCGCCGAGGTCGAGGCGCGCAAGGACGAAGCGGTTCGCGAGCTGTCGCAAAAGTTCGACGATTGGTCGCCAGCCTCGTTCAAGCTGACGGCGGCCGAGATCGGGCGCGCCATCGGCCAGGTCAAAAAGCGCGATCTCGACGACATCAAATTTGCCCAGGCGCAGGTACGCAATTTCGCGCAGCAGCAGCGCGACACCATGCGCGACCTCGAAGTCGAGACGCTGCCCGGAATCGTGCTCGGGCATAAGCACATCCCGGTGAACTCGATCGGCTGCTACGTGCCCGGCGGACGCTATCCGATGGTCGCCTCGGCGCACATGTCGATCGTCACCGCGCGCGTTGCCGGCGTGAAGAAGATCATCGCCTGCGCGCCGCCGTATCGCGGCGCCCCGCATCCGGCGATCGTCGCGGCCATGCATTTCGGCGGCGCCGACGAGATATTCGTGCTCGGCGGCGTGCAGGCGGTCGCCGCCATGGCGCTCGGCACCGAAACCATCGCGCCGGTCGACATGCTGGTCGGACCGGGCAACGCCTACGTCGCCGAGGCCAAGCGCCAATTGTTCGGTCGCGTCGGCATCGATCTTCTGGCCGGGCCGACCGAGACGCTGATCATCGCCGACGAGGCCGTCGATGGCGAAATGTGCGCCACCGACCTGCTCGGCCAGGCCGAGCACGGCCCGACGTCGCCCGCGGTGCTCATCACCAATTCGGAGAAGCTCGCGCGGGCGACCATGGCCGAGGTCGAGCGGCTTCTCAAAATCCTGCCGAGCGCCGATCTCGCCGGCAAAGCCTGGGCCGATTTCGGCGAAGTCATCGTCTGCGAGGACGAAGCCGAGATGGTGCGCGAAGCCGACCGCGTCGCCTCCGAGCACGTCCAGGTGATGACGCGCGATCCCGATTATTTTCTTGCCAACATGAAGAACTACGGCTCGCTGTTTTTGGGCCCGCGCACCAACGTCGCCTATGGCGACAAGGTGATCGGCACCAACCATACGCTGCCGACAAAGAAGGCGGCGCGCTACACCGGCGGGCTGTGGGTCGGCAAGTTTCTCAAGACCTGCACCTATCAGAAGGTGCTGACCGACGAAGCCAGCGCCAAGATCGGCGAAGTCTGCTCGCGGCTGTGCGTGCTCGAGCACTTCCTTGCTCACGCCGAGCAGGCCAATGTGCGCGTCCGCCGCTACGGCGGCCGCAACGTGCCTTACGCGCAGGCGGCGGAGTGACGTGAAGCAGAGATGCCGATCGACCTCGCCAAAACTCCATCGTTCGGGCTCGACGGCAAGCGCGCGCTGGTCACCGGCGGCGGGCGCGGCATCGGCCTTGCGGCCGCCTCGGCGTTGGCCGAGGCCGGCGCGCATGTGACGCTCGCGGCGCGCACCAGGAGCGAGATCGAAGATGCCGCCGCCGCCATCCGCGCCCGCGGTCAACAGGCCGCGGCGCTGCCGCTCGATGTGACGGACATCAAAGCGGTGCGCCGCGCCATAGAAGCGGCCGCGCCGTTTCAAATCCTGGTCAACAATGCCGGCATGAACCGGCCGGCCTTGCTGCCGGACGTCACGGCCGAGGATTTCGACGCCATCTTCGCGCTCAACGTGCGCGCTGCGTTCTTCGTGGCGCAGGCGGTGGCGCTGCGCCTCGTCGAGGCGAAGCTGCCCGGCTCGATCATCAACATATCGTCGCAGATGGGCCATGTCGGCGCGGCGCGGCGCACCGTCTATTGCGCCTCGAAGCACGCGATGGAGGGTTTTTCCAAGGCGATGGCGATCGAGCTGGCGCCGCACGCCATCCGCGTCAACACGCTGGGCCCGACGTTTCTGGAAACGCCGATGACCAAGCCGTTCTTCGAAAACAAGGCGTTTCGCGACGAAGTGCTGTCGAAAATAAAACTTGGTCGGCTCGGCCAGCTCGATGAGCTTACCGGCGCCATCGTGTTTCTCGCCTCGGATGCCTCCTCGCTGATGACCGGCTCGGCGCTTATTCTCGACGGCGGCTGGACCGCGGAGTGAACGTCAGGGACGATGCCGATCGGGCACGCTGATCGTCGAAGTTTCAGTTGAATCTTGTGACTTGCTGGGCGCTGCTCCGATATTCGGGTCCGCAAGCAGATGGCGGACAGGGTCAAGCTCTTGTCCTTCGCTCAATTCGGTCTGGCTGACTTCGTCAAAAATTTTTCCATCCCTCAAGACATAGCGTGCCAGGCGCTGCAGGTGGCCCGATCCATCGAAATAAGCGGCGATGATTTTGTGCTCGCCGTCCGACGCGCTATAGCCATAGAGCGCAGTGGTACCGACAGTTTTCGTCGGCGCGCCGAGTGCCGCATCGACAGTGAGGCGGCTCGCGCCAATCGCAAGTGGATTGGAAGAAAGCGACGGCATCGCGATTGCGTTCGGCGCCGGTTGCAGACGGCCGGAAAGCGGCGGCATGCCGGCCGCCTGCGCCGTTTCTCCAGCGCAGACCTTCTGCAATTCCGCATAGGCCGCCGAGAATCCGGTCATGGCGAGGCGCACATCGCCCGCGGGGCTTTGCTGACGCCCGAGCTCCTCTCCGGGCAGCAACATGGCGGTCTCGTCAGAGGCCGCCGCAAGGGCTGTCAAGGCAAGCCGGCTGCCCCACAGATAGATCTTGGCAGACGTCACGCGCGCAAGACGAATGTCGCGCGCGTTGACGCGGATGCTTACGGCCGGCGGTCCCACGACTGTCTCAGTGTCGGAGGGCAGGCGCTGGCGCGCCAGCACCACGATGGCATTGCCGCGAAGCCGCGGCACGCAGGACACGCTGACGAGGGCGTTGACGTAGTGGCGCTCGCCATTGTCGGCGCGTACAAAGAACAGCTTTCTGATCGTCGGCTGAGGCTTGTCGACGAACCGCCATACCGTTTCGCCGAATTCCCTGCGGTCTAATCCGAAGCGCGCCGCGTCGTCGCGCGAGAGCCGCCCCATGGAGGTGAAGGGAGTCGCGAATGCTTCGGTCAGCAACCCCTCATCAATGCCCATATGGCGGACATAACTGCGCAGCCGCCTATCGGTCACGGCCTTCGCAGCTTCAATGAGTCGGGCACTAGGGTGCCGAATCTTTGCTGCAGCCGGGTCAAAGCCGACATCGTGGATGCCGAGCGTCACCCAGGGCGGAATGAGACGAACGACGCCGCCAGCGAGTGCATACACGCATGCTGAATTGCACATGGCGGTGAGCAAATCGAGTTTTGCCTCGATCGGGCGTCCGGCGCGAATGTCCGCGTCGCATGAATTTTGACTTTTCGGGTCGCGCTCGCAATTCAGCGGAACGGTATGGCCGACGCTGACGGTCAGCTTTCGCGCGCGGATGGTCTCGCCAAGCAAGATTGAGCCGATGACCAAGCCGCCAGGCGAGTGGAAAAATAGTGGCGGCCGAGCGCCTTTAAGCTGCGCAAGCAGATGCTGCAGGCGATCGGCGGTGCCTCTGTCGATTTTACCCTCCGCCGCTATCCATTCGCTGCAACCCGGCCCGCAGGCGTTGGCCTCGCCATGCGCGTCATAAAAGACCATCGGACGCATGACGGCCGGGTCTGGCGCAGCCGGCGGTTTCGTTGCCGGACCAGGCGCGGTTTGTGCCGTCGCCGCCGGTGCTGGCGCGGCACAACAGGCGATCAGAGCAAGCGCAATGGGAAAGAGATGACGGATTGGCACGGCCGCGTCCTTGCACGGTGCGGAAGGCCGCTCATACAATCAAGCGGCCGGTACTGGGTCAAGCTCGCGCAAAATTTCGGCGCATTGCCCAAATTTATCGGCTGCGGCATCCGAATATCAGCGGCAAAGTGGTGCGTGTCATCGTCGACGGGAGCCGGAACGCTCGTAACGCCAGCGCAATTGCGCGCGCCGGCCCATTGTGATGCAATGGTCAAAACACGGCTGAGAAAACGCGGTGTGGAGGCGGCGCCCATGAGTATCACCATTTGTCCGGTCACGCCAAGCTTCGCCGCCGAAGTCGGCGACGTCGACCTGTCGCGGCCGATCGAACCATCCGACATTGCGGCGATCAAAGACGCATTCGCCAAATACGCAGTGCTGATTTTTCCCGAT
>JASHSE010000477.1 GCA_030036975.1 Xanthobacteraceae bacterium
GCTGCGCAGCACGCGGCAGAACCGCGTCCAGTCGACCAGCACGATGGCGAGAATGACGCGGTCGAGCCCGACGCCGAGCCCCACCATGAGAATGAGCGACAGGATGACCGGCGGAAACGACATCCACACGTCGACCAGCCGGCCGATGATCCAATCGACCGCGCCGCCGAAATAGCCGGCAACGTGCGCCAGGATCGCGCCGATGATCATGGCGCCGAGCGAAGCGAACACGGCGACCAGCATCGCGGTGCGCGTGCCGTAAATCAGCCGCGACAGCACGTCGCGGCCGAGGCTGTCGGTGCCGAGCGGAAAATTCGGATCGCCGGCCGGCGCCCAAGCCGGCGGCGCGAGGATCGACAACAGATTCTGCTCGGCCGGATCGTGCGGCGCGAGAAAGCCCGCGAATGCCGCGCAGACCGCGACGCACAGCATCATGGCGAGTCCGAGCAAAACCCGCGGCGACCGTAGTGCGCGCAACAGCGATCCGGTCATCAGCCCGCCCGCAATTTTGGATTGAGCACGACGTAAAGACTATCGACCACGGTGTTGATCACCAGCACGGCGACGCAATAGGTCAGCCCGATCGCCTGAATGAGCGGCAGGTCGGCGTTACGCACGGCATCGACCATCAGGTTGCCCATGCCCGGATAGGAATAGATCACCTCGACCAAAAGCGTGCCGCTGAACAGAATGCCGAACTGCACGCCGGCGAGCGTCAAGGTCGGCAGCGCCGCGTTCTTCAGCGCATGGCCGAGCAGGATCTGCCGCTCGGACAGGCCGCGCAGCCGCGCCTGCTGGATGTAGTCCTCGTGATAGACGTCGAACAGGCTCGAGCGCAGCACGCGCATGATGGCGGGTGAGAACGCAAGCCCGAGCGCCAAAGCGGGCAGGATCAGATGCCGGCAGGCGCTGGCAAAAACATCGAGGCGGCCGACCAGGAGCGCATCGAGCAGCAGAAATCCGGTGACGTGCGGCTGCGGCAGGCTCGGCGACACCACGCCGGTGAACGGCAGCGCGTGCAGGGCAACGCCGAACACGAACAGCAGGATCAATCCCCACAAAAATTCCGGGATCGACAGCAACAGAATCGAAAGGAAGTCGGCGATGGCCTCGAACAAGGTGCCGCGCAAATGAAAAAGCAGAAGTCCGCCGCCGAGGCCAAAGATCGCGGCGAGCGCCATGGCGGCGCCGGCCAGTTCGATCGTCGCCGGCAAGCTGGCGGCGACCAGCGATCCGGCCTCGCGGTCGAATTGGATGGAGCGGCCGAAATTGCCGTGCAGCGCGTCGGACAGCCAGATCACATATTGCTCGGGCAGCGGCCGATCGAGCCCCATTTCGCGGCGCTTGGCTTCGATCTCGGCGATGGTCGCCGTGGTCGGCAGCGACATCGCCGCCGGATCGACCGGAAGGAGCCGCAGTACGGTGAACAGCAGCGCCGACACCACGAGCAGGATCGGAACGGCCGCAAGCAGCCGGCGGGCGACGAGTTTGGCGACGATGACGAGCATCGTGCTGCTTACGCCTTGGAACGGTGAGTAGTGCGGTGCATCAGCTCCATTGCAGGGTTTGCGGCAACACCCAGCCGTTGCCGTATCTGGTGTATTGTAAGTTCCGCTTGCGCACCACTGTGAGGACGCTTTGCAACAGCGGGATGCTGGCGCCTTGCTCGACAGCGAAGCGCTCGACGTCGCGATAGCCGGCTATCCGCGCATTGTAATCGGCAATGTTGAACAGTTTTAACACCCGGCCGCCTACCGCCTCGTCCTTCCAGGCCGAGAACGGCATTTTCGGATTGAGCAGGTAGCCGCTGAAAATCTCCGGGTCGCCGGTGGCGTTGTCCCAGCTATAGAGCGTCGCCTCCGGCAATTTGCTGGCGCGGTTCAATTCGAAATATTTGGCGTATTCGATCACCTGCAGGTCGGCGGCGATGCCGACCTTCTGCCACATCTGCACGATGGCGCGCGCCATATCGTAGTCGCTCGGGAACTGGCCGTTGGTGGCGGCTAGCCCGATCTTCACCGGATTGTCCGGGCCGTGACCGGATTTCGCCAGGAGCTGTTTGGCGAGCTGCGGATCGAATTTGAATGTGAAGTCGGACAAGTAGCCCGGTGAGCCGGGCGTGGCGACCACCGACAGCGGCACCGCGGCGCCGCCGTAGAACGCCATCGACAGCGCTGCCTTGTCGATGGCGTGATGGGCAGCGAGCCGTACATTCTGGTCCGCGAAATTCAGATCGGCGCGCACCTGCAACAGGATGACCCGGGTGATCGGATTAAGCTCCGCGGCAAAGCCGCCCTCGCTCTGGAAACGCTGCACCTCGCGCACCGGTACGTTGAGCGTGAAATCGGCCTGGCCTGATTGAATGGCGGCGACGCGCGCCGAGGGATCCTTGATGATCTCAATGGTGACGCGCGCCACCTTGGCTTTCGGCCCCCAGTAGCGATCGTTGCGTTCGAGCACGATGCGCGAGTTCAGTTCGTATTCGGCGAGCTTGTAGGGCCCGGTGCCGATTGGTTTTTTAAGGAAATTATCGAGGCCGCCGGATTCGATATATTGCTTCGGCACGATGTAGCTGCCGAGAAACGCCATCCATTGCGGCGCGGTCGGGTCCGGCGCGCTGAATTTCATCGTCGCCCTGATGGGCGATTCGACGACGATGTCGGCAACCCTCTTCCACGAATTGGCGGTGTCGAGTTTGACACCGGAGCGGATGCGTTCGAGGAAGGTGTAACGGAAATCCTCGGCGGTCATCTTGTCGCCGTTGTGAAACGTCACGTCATCGCGCAGCTCGACTGCCATGCTGGTGGCGTCCGGCGCCAGCGTCCAGTTCTTGATCAGATGCGCAACGAGCTTGAGCTGCGGATCCTGGTCGAGCGGCTGATCGTAGACTGCCTTGAAGATCGGCTGGGCGTCCGGGGTGAAGCGCTGGTTGGGGTCCCATGACGGCACGTCGTTCGGCCAGGCGATGGTGGCGGCGTCGCCGGCGGCCGCGGCCGAACGCACCAACGGCGCTGCGAGGCTCGCGGCCGCGGCCATTTGCAAGAACGCCCGTCGCTTCAAACTCATAACGTACTCCCCGTGCGTTCCGCACCTTAGGATGAGGCCGTGCGTTAACTGCCAGCCGCATTATAACGGCAATTTGCCGCGTGTCCGCTGCTGGTAAGCGTCGCGTTAAACTTCGGCATCAGCCGCCCTTTGGCGATCCCAGGTGCGGCCGCTGACGCCGCGGTCGCGCAGCTTGTATTTTTGCACCTTGCCGCTTTCGGTCGTGGGCAGCGCGTCGATGAATTCGATGAAACGCGGCACCGCGAAGGCGGCGAGGCGCGGGCGGCAAAATTCGCACAGCGCGTCTTCAGTGAGCCGGCTGCCCGGCCGGCGCACCACGGCGGCCATGACCTCATCCTCGGCGAGTTCGGAGGGCACCGGAAACACCGCGGCATTGCCGATCTCGGGGTGGCTGAGCAGCACCTGCTCCACCTCGAAGGAGGAAACATTTTCGCCACGCCGGCGGATGGCGTCCTTGAGACGATCGACGAAGCGGAAAGAACCGTCGGCGTCGCGGATGACGCGGTCGCCGGTGTGAAACCAACCGCCGCGGAACGCGGCCGCGGTCTGGTCCGGCGTCGCGAAATAGCCGGTGGCGAAGGCGAGCTTTTCGTCGGCGCGCACGATCAATTCGCCTGGTTCTCCCAACTTCGCATCGGCGCCCGCAGGATCGAGCACACGTGCCGCAAATCCTTCGCACACCGTGCCCATGCTGCCGGGGCGCTGCTCGCCGGCGGTCGCGCCGATGACGAAATTGGTCTCGGTCGAGCCGTAGCCGTCGAGCAATGCGATGCCGGTGCGTTCGGTAAACGCGCGCTGCAGGTTGGCTGGCACGCCGGGCGCCAACGCGCAGCGCACGCCGTGGCGCCGCTCGTCTCGCGATATTTCTTTGGCGAGCAGGATCGGCACCATCGCACCGAGCAGATAGGTAACCGTCGCCTTCCGCTCGATCAGCCGTCGCCAGAAGCGCGACGCGGAAAAGCGTGACTCGGCAACCAGCGTCGCGCCGCACAGCAACGCCTGATGAAGCGCGCCGAGCGCGTTAGTGTGGAACAGCGGCAGCGACGTCGAGAGCACGTCGCCTTCGCGAAGCTCGAGATTGCGGATGCCGTTGAGCCCCCACCAAAAATATTGCGCGTGCGGGCAACACACGCCCTTGGACGGTCCGGTCGTACCGGAGGTGTAGAGAATGGCAAGCGTTTGCGCCGGATCGGCAGCGCCGGACGGAATCGGATCACTGCGCCGCGGCAGCGGCTCAGTGGCAACGCGCTCAATCGGAGGCCGCGCCGCAGCATCGATCAGCCAAATATGCTGCAGCGCCGTTGCGCCGAGATCGGTGTGGTTCAGCGCGTCCAACAGTTCCGCCTCGATGATCAGCAGCCGCGCGCCGGAATTTTGCAAAAAATGCGCAAGCTGCGGCCCGCGCGACGCGGTATTGATCGGCACCGCGACTGCTCCGAGCCAGGCACAGCCGATAAAGCCCTCGATGAACTCGGCGCGGTTGCCGCACATCAGCGCCACGCGGTCGCCGGGCCGGATACCGGCGCTCGCGAGCGTGCCGGCGAAGCGCGCGGCGAGCGGCACGGCTTCCGCGAAACTGATGCCGACATCGCCGGCGACGAACAGTAGACGACTGCCGTAGCGCTGCCCTTGGCGGGTCAGCATCGCAGGCAGCGTGCGCTCGGATGGCGGAAACGCGGCCAAAATTTCGGCGGCGTTCATCGGCGCCGCTTCCTCATACCGTTTGTCTTCGATTTCTTGCGCGTAGCACGGGACATGCCGGGAGCGGGCAGCGATTGCGGCACAAGCGCGAGCACGCGCAATGGACTGCCGCTGCCTTCCTTGATTTTCAGCGGTGCCGCGATGATTACCGAACCGACTGGCGGCAACAGATGGAGATTGGTGAGGCATTGCAGGCCGAAACGGCCGGAGCCGTGCATATAGTAATGACACGGGTAGGGTGGCTTGAGATGAAAGGCTTGGCCGGCATCCGTGCCGATCGCCTCCGAGCCGAAGCCCAGCACGCGACGTTCTTCGATCAGAAAGCGCACCGCATCGGTATCCGGTCCGGGCGTGTGCTGCCCGGTCTCGTCGATGTTCTGGTAGGCGGCCGGATCGGTGCGCTTCGACCAGTCGGTGCGCATCAGCACCCACGATCCCGCCGCGATGCGGCCGTGCCGGCGTTCCCATTGACGAAGGAAATCGACGGTGAGCAGAAAGTCGGCGTCGGCAGCCGCTTCTCGCGAACAATCGAACACGCAGGCCGGCGCCACGAACTTTTCCACCGCGATCGTGTCGGTCGAGTTGTCGGGCAGATGGCGGCCGGAAATCCAGTGGATCGGCGCGTCGAAATGCGTACCGGTGTGTTCGCTGCAGGAGAAATTATTCCAGTACCAACCCGGCCCGCGGGCGTCGTAGCGCGAAGCTTCCTCGATTCGGAACGGCCAGGCCTGGCCCATTTCGGGCGGCAGCACGATCTGCGGAAAGTCGGACGACAAGGTCTGCGTCAGATCGACGACGCGGATGCGCCCGCCGGCAAGCTCGGCCAGCAATCGGGACAGGACGGTGTCGCTCATCGCACCCTCGAAGCGTCATTGCGAGCGAAGCGAAGCAATTCAGGCCCCCTCCCTAACCCTCTCCCGCAAGCGGGGGAGGGAAGGGTGGAGTGATTGTGTCGTCGCTTCGCTCCTCGCCTTGACGATCTACTCAATCCACCTAACTTCATCATGTCCTTAACCTATTGCTTCGGCATCGCTGCAAGCTCGCGCTCCAGAGCCTTGGGATTGTCGCGCCAGCGCTCGAGCCAATCCTGCGCAACGTCGCCGGGGAAAACGTCTTCGGCGCCGCCGCGCAAGGCCGTGACGATATCCGCAGCGAGCCGGGCAGGGGCGATTTTCGGCGGCGGCAGAGTTTGATTCCATTCGTCGTCGATCGGGCCGGGAAACACGTTGATGACGCGCACGCCGGCGGGCGCCAGTTCGGCGCGCAGGCATTGCGAAAGCGACAGCGCCGCGGCTTTCGACGCCGAATAGGTGCCGTGCGGCGGAAAATTCGACAGTGCGAACACCGACAAAACATTGACCCAGGCGACGGCGCTTGATGGGCCGTCGGCGCCGCGCGCGCGCATCGCCGGGGCGAATTCCTGGGCGAGCCGCAGCAGGCCGAAATAATTGATGTCCATCTCGGCGCGCGCGGTCTCGACGCCGTCGCGCGCGGCAATGCCGAAATTGCGGTGATGGTCGGCATTGTTGATCAGAATATCGACGCGGCCGCCGATCTCGCCGGCGAGCTCTTTGACGGCCCGCGAATCGGTCAGGTCGAGCGGCACGATGGCAACCTGCGGCAGCGCCTTGACGCGCTCGAAGCCGGGCGGCTTCTTCCATGGCTCGGCCGCGCCGGCCCAGACCAGGTCGGCGCCCGCGCCGGCCAAACCTTCGACCAGCGCTTGGCCGAGCGGCGTCTTGGCATCGGTGACCAGAACTTTGCGGAATTTCGGATCGCAGGTCAGTTCGCGCAGCTCGCGATCGTCGGCCATGTGCGGGGTGTCCTTGTCGGGAAGCGCCAGGAGTGCTGCTTGTCCGGCGCGGTCGAGATGGGCGCGCACGCGCACCCGCGCGGGCGGGCTTCCGCAATCGCCGTGCAGGTGGGCGACGACGAGCGGCCCGCTGTCGAGCTTAATGAGGCCGAGCCGCCACGGCATGCGCTCGCGGAAGAACAATTCGTGGCTGTGGCGCAGCGTGGTTTCGGCGACGAGCTCGCCGTTGCCGTCCTGGACGCGCCAATCGAGCCGCGGCGACAGGCAGGCGCGGCAGGCCTCGCGCGGCGGATATTGCACCGTGCCGCAATCGCGGCAGACCTGCAGCTCGAAGCGGCCGCGCGCTGCGGCTGCGGTCAGCCCGAGCGCGACGCGGCTGCGCGCCGCCGGCGGCAACGTCGGCAGGCGCGTGCGCAGGATCGGATTTTTGCGCGGGGGCCGCACCGGAGGTCGCGTCATCGGTTATTGGTCCGCTGCGAGGATGGCGGCGCCGCTGCACAGGCCGCGGTCGTAATTGATCATACCGAAGCCGCTTGCGAGACCAAGCCGCGCGTTGTCGACCGCGGCGCCGAGCGGTTTTCGCGTGACCTGCCGAATGATCTCCACCAGCCCCAGAAAGCCGCCGGCCGCGCCGGCCTGGCCGACCGACAATTGGCCGCCCGACGTATTGAGCGGAAACGAGCCTGCTGCGGTGAAACTCTCGCGGCGGACGAAATCAGGCCCTCCGCCTTTGTCGCAGAAACCCAAATCTTCGAGCTGCATGAGCGTGATGACTGGATAATCGTCGTAGGCCGCGAGCACATCGATGTCCTTCGGCCCGACGCCTGCCTGGGCGTAAAGCTCGTCGCGGTCGAGCGCCCAGCCGCCGCGATACTGCACGGGGTCGTCCGGGAACGCGTTGTGCCGTTCGATGGTGGCTAGGATGCGCGCATAGGGCAGGCCGAGTTCTTCCGCGGCGGCGCGGCGCAGCACCAGAAACGCTTCGGCGCCGGCGCAGGGCATGACGCAGTCGTAGAGCCGCAGCGGGTCGGCAATCAATCGCGCATTGAGATACGCGTCGAGCGTCAGCGGCTTCTTCATCAGGGCGTGGGGGAATTGCAGCGCGTTGGCGCGTTGGGCGACGCAAAGCTTGCCGAAATCCTCGCGCGTGGCACCGTAAACGCGCATGTAATAGGCGGTGAGGAACGCAAAGCTCGCATTGGCGCCGCCCGCGCCGTAGGGATAGACCGCGTCGCGGGCGAACTGGCTGAAGGTCGCGAGATTGAGCCGGAACGAATGGGTATGGTTGGTATCGCCGGCGATGCAGGCGACCATCTCGGCATCGCCGGACTGCACCGCGCGCGCGGCGCGGCGCAGCGCGACGATGCCGCAGGCGCCGCCCATCGGAATGTGATCGAGCCAGCGCAAGGTGAGACCGAGATGCTGGGTCAAGCCGACCGCGGTGTCGGGGGCCAGCGTGAAGCTCGACACGCACAAGCCGTCGATCTGGTCTTTGCCAAGCCCGGCGCGCTTGATGAGCGCGGCGAGCGCCGCGGCAAGAAACCAGTGCGCGCCGCGGATCGAGTAGCGCACATACGGCACCGTCACCGGAACGGCAACCACGACGTCGTCATAGGCGGCGCGCGAGCGGGTCATGCGCAGTCCATCTGTTTAGAACTGCGAGAACAGCGCGCCGAAACCGTCGCGCTTGTCGTCGATGCCGTTCTGCCGCAGCGCGTACCAGTAGGTCGCGGTGTTGATCGCCACCACCGGCTTGTCGAGCCAGAATTCGGCGAGTGCGGCGAGCCGCGTCATGATCAGATTGGTGCCGACCTGGATGACGGCGTCGACGTCCGGGCCGTCGACCTCGAGGATGGCGTCGCGCAGCGTGCGTTCCGAGACGTGGGCGATCGCGACCGGGCTGTCGCAGCACAGGCCCTTCAGCCGCACGATCTCAAAACCGCAATCGGTGAAGAAGCGCCGCACCTGGCCGTCGCCGAGCGGCATGTAGGGCGTGATCACGCCGATGCGCCTGATATAGCCAAGCCGCTTGAGCGCCGCTTGGCTCGCATCCGAACCCATCGCTACCTTGACTCCGGCGTGCGCCTCGGCTTTTTCGCGCAGCCGCTGGCTTCCTTCCAGCCCGTCCCAGAACGTCTCCGACGACATGCCGAGGATGAGATAATCCGGCTCGCAGGTCATCACTTGGTCGATTGCCTCCATCATGGCGCTGCGGATATTGACCATGAGCTGGTTGAAATCGTCGTCGTTGCGGATCGGGTCGTTGGGAATGTGGATGCGGCCGAAATGATTGGTGACGCCGGGCGGGCGCATGGCGTCGTATTCGGGCTGCACCGCGGTGTTGGTCGATGGCGCCACTACGCCGAACTTTTTGCGATAGCCGAGCGAATCCGTCATTTCGTCATCCTCACCGGCCTTGACTAGCAACGGCGCTTAACCGTTTATACTACGGCGCTACATCTTCACCTGTCATGCTCCACGAAAGCGGAGCATCCAGTAAACGCAGGCGCGGTGGACGAGAATTCGCGCCATGATTACTGGATCGCCTGCTTGCGCGGACGATGACAGCAAACAAGACTGAAGGCTTGGCGTCTAGCCCATGCTGCGTACCGGAAAAGAGCATCTGCAATCGCTGCGCGACGGCCGTGCTGTTTATATCGGCGGCGAGCGGGTCGCTGACGTGACGCGCCATCCCGCGTTCCGCAATGCAGCAGAGACCGTGGCAGCGCTCTATGACATGAAGGCCGATCCGGCGAACCGCGAGGCGATGAGCTACGAGGAGGATGGCGGCCGCCATTCGATCTATTTTCTGCGCGCGCGCTCGCGCGAGGATTTGCAGCGGCGCATGGTCGGCCATCGCCGCATCGCCGATTTCACCCACGGCATGTTCGGCCGCTCGCCCGACCACGTCGCCTCGTTTATCACCGGCATGGCGATGAAGCCCGACGCGCTGAAGGCGCCGTGCGCGCACGCCGACAACTTGCTCGCCTATTACCGCACCGCGCGCGACAACGACCTCTATGTCGTCTACGCGGTGGTGCCGCCGCAGGCCGCGCGCAATCCGGAATTCTATCAGCGCCAGAACATTCCGGTGCCGACGCTCCGCGTCGTGCGCGAGGACGATGCGGGTGTGGTGATCGCCGGCATGAAGATGCTGGCGACCGGCGCGGCGTTCGCCAACGACATCTGGATCGGCAACGTCATTCCGCTGGCGCCGGACCAGAAGAACGAGGCGATCACCTGCGCGATCCCGTGCAACGCGCCGGGCCTGCAATTGTGGTCGCGCCAGCCGTTCGCACCGGGCGCCATGTCGGAATTCGATTCGCCGCTCACGTGGCGCTACGACGAAAGCGACTGCATGCTGATCTGCCACGACGTCAAGGTGCCGTGGGAGCGCGTGTTCGTGCACGGCGACGCGCTGCTCTCGCGCGACATTTACGTGAAAACGCCGAGCCATTGCTTCGGCAACCACCAGTCCAACGTGCGCTACTGGTCGAAGATGCGGCTCCTGGTCGGGCTGTGCAGCAAGATCGCGCAGGCCACCGGCGCCGACCAGGTGCCGGCGGTGCGCGAGGCGCTCGGCCGCGTATCGTCCTACGAGGCGCAGATTGCCGGCATGGTCAATGGCCAGATCAACGCCTACGAGGCGGATTGGCCGGGCAACGGCTACGTCTGTTTCAACCGCCGCATGATGTACGGCGCGCTGGAATGGTGCACGCAGAACTACTCGAAGTTCGTCGACGAGTTGCGCGAATTGTGTGGCGGCGGCGTGTTTCAGATGCCGGCCAACATTTCGGTGCTGCGCGACCCGGATCTGGCCCGCGATTTTCAAACGTTCTGGCAGACGCCGCAGAACGACGCGGTGACGCGCATGAAACTGTTCAAGCTCGCCTGGGACATGGTCGGCTCGGAATTCGCCGGCCGTCATCTGCAATACGAAAAATTTTATGCCGGCGCCTCGTTCATCGTGCGCAATCACGCGTTCCGCGAGACCGATTGGGCGGCATTTAACGCCATCGTCGATGGTCTGATGGCCGGCTACGACCACGGCGGCGCGCTCGGCAAACTGGCGGCGGAGTAAACCGCTACTGCGTCGGCTCGACATCGCGTCCGCATTGTGTCGTCAAGCGCTCGATGGCCACGCCGCGGCGGCGCACACGCGCGCCTGTCGTGAAAAACTTTCACCGATGGCCGGCGCGCTTTACGACGAGCGCTTTTACAAGTTGGTCGATTGAGAAGGGCTAGACTAGTGTAGCCCGGATGAGCGAAGCGACATCTGGGATCGGCGTTGCCGGATGCGTTTCCCCGCATATCGCTTCGCTCATGCGGGCTACGATCTTATTTCGGTACGACCGCGGTCGCCTCGATCTCGACTTTGGCGCGGTCTTCGATCAAGGCGCCGACCTGCACCAGGCTCATCGCCGGAAAGTG
>JASHSE010000050.1 GCA_030036975.1 Xanthobacteraceae bacterium
GGTCGCGCTTGACCACGCCGACGCCGTGCTCGGCCGAGATCGAACCGCCGTATTTCTTGACCACCGCGAACACCACCGCGTTCACCTCGCCCCAGCGCTTGAGATATTCGGTTTTGTCGGCGCCCTCCGGCTGGGTGACGTTATAATGAATATTGCCGTCGCCGAGATGGCCGAACGGCAGCGGCCGGGCGCCGGGAATGAGCGCGGTGACGGCGGCGTTCGCCTCGGCGATGAACGCCGGCACCGCAGCCACCGGCACCGACACGTCGTGCTTGATCGAGCCGCCGGCGTAGCGCTGCACCTCGCCGAACATTTCGCGGATGCGCCAGAACGCCTTGGCCTGCTCGATACTCTCGGCAATGGCGGCGTCGATCACCAGATTTCGCTCCACGCCTTGCGCCAGCACGTCCTCCAGGACGTTGCGCAGACCCTCGCGCTGCTGCGACGACAGTTCGATCAGCACGTACCAGGGCTGCGGCGCCGCCAGCGGATCGCGGCAGCCGGCGCCGTGCGTGAGCACGAATTCGATGCCGCGGCGGGTCATGATCTCGAAGCTGGTGACGCCGCCGGCGGTGTGCTCGGCGGCGAGGCCGAGCAGTTCGAGCGCGGCCTCGACCGACGGCACGCCGACAAAGGCAGTCTCGACCGCGCGCGGCCGCGGCACCAGGCGCAGCACTGCGGCGGTGATCACGCCCAACGTGCCCTCGGCGCCGATGAACAGGTTTTTCAGATCGTAGCCGGTATTGTCTTTTTTCAGCTTGTTGAGATTGTTGAGCACGCGGCCGTCGGCCAGCACCACCTCGATGCCGAGCACGTGCGAGCGGGCGATGCCGTGCGCCAGCGCGGCGGTGCCGCCGGCATTGGTCGACAGATTGCCGCCGATCGTGCAGGTGCCCTCCGACGGCAGCAATTGCGGATAGAGCCGGTCGACCGCGGCGGCGGCTTCGCGGGCGCGCTGCAAGGTGACGCCGGCCTCGCAGGTCAGCGTGTTGGAGGTCGGATCGACCTCGCGGATACGGTCGAGCCGGTTGAGCGACAAGAGCACCTCGCCATGCAGCGGGATTTGACCGCCGACCAGCCCGGTATTGCCGCCCTGCGGCACGATCGGCGTCGCCGTCTCGTTGGCCAACGCGACAATCTTCGATACTTCCTCGACCGAGCCCGGCCGCAGCACCATGGGCGTCGCGCCCTGGAACATATTGCGCATCTCGACCAAATAGGGCGCCTGCGCGGTCGGATCGGCGATGGCGTATTGGTCGCCGACGATCGCGGCAAAACGGGCCAGCAGGCCAGGGTCGATTTTCGGCCGATCAAGCATCGCTGCGCATCCACGGCGTCAGGCTCACCTCGATAAATGACAGCGCCGGCGCGGCCGCGCAAGCGCAGGCGTGAAAGCAAGCGCCATTGCGCCTTTGCTCGCTTGAGGCCGCCTTTTGCGTTATTCCGGGCGCGCCGGCACCGAAGTGGAGTGTGCGGTCCTACTCGGCCGGCGCGCCAATTGTGGCCGGTGGCTCAACCTCGTCGCGCGCCGATGCGTAAGCCGCGGCCGCGGTCGGCGCTGGAGCCGCCCACGCGGCGCGCGACCGCTCCAAGAGTGCCGTCGCAATCGCCTGCTCGGCGCGGCGATCGCTGGTCAGCAGCATCCACACGGTGTGCAGCACGATCCTGGCGTCGAGCCGCAGCGAAGCGTGGCGAATGTACCATTCGTCGAGCGCGTTCTTCTCCTCGGCGGAGATCAGCTTGCCGCCGCAAATTTGCGCCCAGCCGGTCAGGCCAGGCCGCACGCTCAGCCGCAATGTGGTGTCCGGCGGCTGATCGGCCGCCAACAATGGCCGCGGGCCGACCAGCGACATGTCGCCGGACAGCACGTTCCAGATCTGCGGCAGTTCATCGAGCCGCGTGCCGCGCAGGAACCGGCCGAACGGGGAGGGTGCTTGCTCGTCGCGGCGCTGCTTGGTGCGCGGGTCGAACGGCGCGTGCAAAGTCCGAAACTTGTAGAGATAGAGCGGCGCGCCATTGCGGCCGACGCGCTGCTGCCAGAACACCACGGGAAAGCCGACGTCGAACAGCACGAGCATGCAGACGATCAGCGTCAGCGGCAGCGTGAGGATCAGCACGCTCAGCGCCACCGTGAAATCGACGGCACGTTTGATCCTCCACAGCGGCCGGTCGATCAGCGCCCGCATCTCGCCGTCCGCAAGCGGATCCGCGCTCGCCGCGACGGGCGCCGATGGCGCCGCCGCGGACGAGGGCGGCATCAGCCGCTCCGGCAACACCTCGATCGCGATGTCACGGATGCGGCAGGTGCGTGAGATCTCGTCCCAGGCCGCCCCGGAAAGGTTTTCGGGCCGCGCCGCGACGACGATCTGATCGACCCGCACGCCGTGCATCGCATAGTCGGCGACGACCTTGTCGATTTCCGCGGGCGCGCCGATGATCGGATAGCCGTTGAGCGAGCGGTGCCGCATGGCCGTCCGCTCATCCAAGATCGCCACGATCTGGAAATCTCCCGGGGCGAGTTCTTCGACCATTTTGCAGAAGAACCACGCCAAGCGGGACGCTTGGATGATCAGAACGTGGCGAACAGACTTGTTCGCTTGCGCCGCCGGCCTCTCGCGGCGGGCATCATGGAGCCCGATGGCCGTGCGAATCGCCAGCAGTCCGGCGCCCAGCAGCAGGAAATGCAGAATCGGAACGGCGCGTGGCGCGTCCTCAAGCCGGCTGATCAGGAACAAGGTGACGGCCGACAGCGCCGCGACCAGGGCGCAGGCCTTGAGCAGCTCCACCGCGTCCCGCACCGAGTAGAAGCGGACGATCGGCGAGCCGGTCTGGAACCACTGGAAAACCACGAGCGAGGCGAGCAGCGCAGCCGCGCAATAGGCCGCCACAACGCCGGGCGAGTAAATGGTGCCGTCGCGCAGGAGGAATGCGACAGCCGGGCTCAAGCCACCCCAAGCAATGTCGTAAACCGGAACGCGCGACAGAAGCCGAGTGTACGAGGATGGCTTTCTGAGGCGACGGTTTGCTTTGCCCACGTTGCCGTCCGGGTCCGGGAACGAATAGGGGGTAGCACGGATAGCTGCGCCAAACCATGTCGCAAATTGGGCGTTGCGCGAACAAAAAGCGAACACAGAAGCTGACTGCCGTGTCGCCTCAGCCCGCGTTCCGGCCGCGCTCCTGCCACTGCACTTTGGAGACTTTGTAGCTTCGGGCGCCGCCCGGCGCGTCGACTTCGACGGTCGATCCTCGGGACTTGCCGATCAAGGCCCGCGCCAGCGGCGAGGCGACCGAAATCCTTTTCCTGTTGGGATCGGCTTCCGGTTCGCCGACGATTTGCCAGGTGCTTTTTACCTCGCTGTCCTCGTCGATCAGCGTCACGGTGGCACCGAAACGGATGGTGTCGCCGGATAGCTTCGATACGTCGATCACGTCGGCGCGGGCGAGCTTGTCCTCGAGTTCGGCGATGCGCAGCTCGTTGATTTCCTGGTCCGCCTTGGCGGCCTGATATTCGGAGTTCTCGACCAGGTTGGGCTCGTCGGCAATCGCTTGGCGAATGCGCTCGATGAGATGCGGCCGCTCGTCGCGAATGCGGCGCTCCAACTCCTCTTCGAGGGTTTTGTGACCGATTGCGGTCATCGGAACCTTGATCATGTGCGCAATCCAAAAAATGCGTCTAAAGTGGCGCCGGCGCCGCCGCCATGGCAGCCTTGTCCGCGCCGCACCGCCGTCCCTCAGTGCTGCGAAACGCCGTTTCGGCCTTAAAGTTTCCGCACCAATGCCGGTGTCTTCAATCCGATGGCACCGCCGCAGCAAATGCCGCAGGGTTGCCGAGCCGACCGGGCGATGCAGCAAGTATGATCCGGGCATGAAGACGTTATGATAGCTTATGATATGGGCATGGAGAGCGACAGGTCTCCCGGCGCCGCCATGGCGCCGACGCCGGCCATCACGGTGATCGACATCCGTCAGGGCGGGCCGGCCGATCATGCGCGGCAGCGCCTCGAGCAGGCGCGCGCGTTGCGCGCGGCGTGCCTCGGCTTTTTTCCGGCGGCGCTGCGTGCCGCGCTGCCGCTCTTCGATCGCGCCGCGCGGCGCTCGCTCGAACGGTCGCGCTCGCCCTACCTCGCCGAGATCGCGCGCATTGCCGAGATTCTCGACTGTTCGGGCGTGTGGCTGCTTAATGCCTCGTATCAATGGGCTTGCACCGCGCTGGCGCGCGACGAGGGCGAGGTGCCGTGGCTCATCCGCACCCTGGATTGGCCGTTCCGCGGTCTCGGACGCCATGTCGAAGTGGCGCACATGCGCGGCGAAAGCGGCGAATTTTTCAGCATCACCTGGCCCGGCTATGTCGGTGCGCTCACCGCGATGGCGCCGGCGCGCTTTGCCGCGTGCCTCAATCAGGCGCCGCTGCGGCGCCGCTTCCGGCATCGCTGGCTGCGGCCATGCGATGTCGCGGCCAATGCCATCGCGAGCTGGATGGGCGGCGGTCGGCTGCCGCCGGACCAGTTGCTGCGTCTGGTGTTCGAGCGCTGCGGCGATTACGGCGCGGCGCGGCGAACGCTCGAATCGACTCCCGTTGCGCGTCCGGCAATCTTCACGCTGGTTGGCTGCGCCGCCGGCGAGCGTTGCGTGATCGAACGCACCGAGACCGGTTTTGTTACGCGCCAGGACAATACCAGCGCCGCCAACGACTGGGTGCCGCAGCGGCCGGGCTGGGAAGGGCGGATCGGCACCCGTCGCTTTCTGGTCAGCACCTATGAGGAGGCCACGAGCTATAGCTGTGCCCGCCGCGAAGCGCTCGCCGGCTGGCACGGCGCAATGACGGATCGCTCGTTTGCTTGGCTCTACAGGCCGGTGCTCAATCCTTATACCCGGCTTGCGGCCGCGCTGTGCCCGGCGAGCGGCACGCTGCGCGTCATCGGCTACGACGACGTCGGCGCTGAGCTGCCGTCGCCGGTGACCCAACTGTGCGAGATCGAAGCCGCGGCGCGCGGGCTTGTTCGCGCTTAACGTAAGCGAGTTTTCATATGCCCAAGATCACCACGACGGACGGCATAAAACTTTATTACGAGGAGGCCGGCGCCGGCTCGCCGGTCGTGTTCATCCACGAATTCGCCGGCGATTACCGCACCTGGGAAGCCCAGATGCGCCACTTTGCCCGCGCGCATCGCTGCGTGACCTATAGCCAGCGCGGCTATCCGCCGTCCGACGTGCCGGACGATCCGGCGCGCTACGGCCAGGAGATTGCGCGCGCCGACGCGATCGCGCTGATGGATGCGCTCGGCATCGAGCGGGCCCACGTGGTCGGCCATTCGATGGGCGCCTACACGGCGCTGCATGTCGGCTTGCGCCATCCGCGGCGCTGCATCTCGGTGACTGCGGCCGGCTGCGGCTGGGGCTCGCTGCCCGACGCGGCGGCGCGCGCGGGCATGCGCAACGTGGCGCTGGAAACCGCCAAGATGTTTCGCGAGAAGAGCATGGCCGAGGCGGCCGCCATCTACGGCGACGGCGCCATGCGGCAGCCGCAGAAATACAAGGACCCGCGCGGCTACGCGGACTTCATCCGCATGCTGTCGGAGCACTCCTCGCGCGGCCACGCGCTCACCATGGAGATGCTGCAGGCCAAGCGGCCGAACTTTTGGGACCTGGAAGCCGACTTGAAAAAGTTTTCCGTCCCGCTTTTGATCGTGGTCGGCGACGAGGACGAGTCCTGCCTCGACGGCAGCATCTTTCTCAAACGCACGGCGCCGACCGCGGGACTCTATGTCATTCCGCGCTCCGGCCACAATATCCCGACCGAAGAACCCGCCGCCTTCAACGCCGCGCTCGCCGACCTGTTCGCCGCCGCCGAAGCCGGCCGCTGGTTGGCGCACCGGAAGTCGGGGTAAGGGGCGATGTCGCGATCAGCCTCGGCTTCCGGGCTCAAAACGGCTCGTCATTCCGGGGCCGAGCGAAGCGAGGAACCCGGAATCCATAAGCCCAGCACAGGGATTATGGATTCCGGACTCGCCGCTTCGCGGCGATCCGGAATGACGACTGAAGAGTCTTCCGGTTTCCTGCTCACTTCGCGTCGTGAAAGATGATGCCGAGCGTGTGACGGTGGCCGGAGCGGATGCGGCTCACCCCGTGGCGCATGTTGACGCGGTAGGTGCCTTTGCTGCCCTGCACCGGGCGATTGTGAACCGCGAACAGCACGGCGTCGCCTTGTTGGAGCGGCACCAATTCGACGCGGCTCTGCATGCGCGGCCGCTGCTCGGTCAGCGCGAATTCGCCGCCGGAAAAATCGCGGCCCGGCGCGGAGAGCAGCACCGTGATCTGCAGCGGGAACGCCAGCTCGCCATAAAGGTCCTGGTGCAGGCAGTTGAAATCGTCTGCACCATATTGCAGCAACAACGGCGTCGGCCGCGTCTGGCCGGCGTCGTGGCAGAGTTTCAGATAATCGGCGTGGGCTTGCGGATAGCGGGTGGCGAGCTTCATCCGTTCGTTCCACGCATTGGCGATCGGCG
>JASHSE010000478.1 GCA_030036975.1 Xanthobacteraceae bacterium
CTGACACACCCGGCGCGAAGCCACCCGCTGCCGAGCGACAAAAACTGCTTCCGACTTGGGGGCGCATTGGAGATTTTATTCTGAGTGTGCTGCGGCTTGAAAGCGCTGTTGAATCTCTGAAGAAGGAAAATTTGGAGCTGGACCAGCGTATAATCAGCTTGCAGAGGCAGTTGGACGAGCAAACCGGGCAACTGAAGGTATTGTCCGACTTCGTTCACAAAGCTCTGGAAGAGAGTGTGCAAAGACGCGCCGAGGAAGCCGCAATCCGGGCTCTTGAACGTATGGCACCATTAGTTGGGATACAGCCGGATCAAGCTGAACACAAAGAACAATGACGATGAAGCCCATTCGGGGCGTCAGTTTGAGGTTTGTGAACTGACCCGCCACGAACCGCCTCTCCGCGCCGCCGCCTTGTCGCGATAGCTGGGCTTTACGAACTAGATAAAATAAAAGCGTATCCGTCATGGCCCGTCATCAGCATCACGATCAGTCGGCAGGCGGCTCGCAGCGCCAGTTGCGCGTCGGCGAACTGATCCGGCACGAGCTTGCCGACATGCTGTCGCGCGGCGGCATCCACGACCCGGTGATCGAGCGCCACATGATCACCGTGCCCGAGGTGCACATGAGCCCGGATATGCGGCTTGCAACCATCTACGTCATGCCGCTCGGCGGCCATGACGAGAAAGAGGTCATCGCCGCGCTCGACCGCAACAAGCGCTATGTGCGCGGCGAGATCGCGCGCCGCGTTAACCTGAAATTTGCACCTGAGATTCGCTTTCGCATCGACGAGCGATTCGACGAAGCGGAACGGATCGAGAAGCTTTTGCGAACGCCTGCGGTCCAACGCGATCTCGCCCATGAGAATGACGATGAATGACGCTTCGCGCCTGTCCGGCATCGCCGCGCCGCGCGACGCTGTGCCCGGCGGCGAAACGCCGCGCCCGCAAGCACAGAAGAAAAACAAAAAGCGCGACGTGCACGGCTGGATCGTGCTCGACAAGCCGATCGGCATGACGTCGACTTATGCGGTCGCGGTCATCAAGCGCCTGTTTGCGGCCAAGCGCGTCGGCCATGCCGGCACGCTCGATCCGCTGGCCTCGGGCTGCCTGCCGGTCGCGCTCGGCGAGGCCACCAAAACCGTCCCGTTCGTATTCGATGGCCGAAAGACCTATCGGTTTACCATCCGCTGGGGCGAGGAACGCGACACCGACGACGCCGAAGGCCGGGTTACGGCGACAAGCGCCGTCCGCCCGGATGCGGCGGCGATTGGTGCCCTGCTGCCACGATTCATCGGCACCATCGAGCAGGTGCCGCCGCGTTTCTCCGCCATCAAGATCGCCGGCGAGCGCGCCTACGATCTGGCGCGCGACGGCGAAGCCGTGGAACTCAAGCCGCGCATTGTGGAGATTTACCGTCTCGAACTTCTGGAAATACCCGATGCGGATCACGCGGCGCTGGCGGCCGAATGCGGCAAAGGCACCTATGTGCGGGCGCTTGCCCGCGATCTCGGCCGCGCGCTGGGCGCGCTCGGCCATGTCTCGGCGTTGCGCCGCGACCGGGTCGGACCGTTCGGCGAGGACGACATGATTTCGCTGGAACGGCTTGAGACTTTATGTCATAGAGCCGCCGCTGGCGAGCAAAACCTCGCCGACGTGCTCCTGCCGATCGAGACCGCGCTGGACGACATCCCGGCGCTGGCCGTGAGCCCGGCAGATGCGGCAAGGCTGCAGCGGGGCCAAGCCGTTTTGTTGCGCGGACGGGACGCTGCCATCTTCAGCGGCATGGTTGCTGTTGCTTCTGGCGGCGCAGTCGTTGCCATCGCCGAAGTCGACCGCGGCGAAATCGTCCCCAAGCGCGTATTCAATTTGACCGGCATCGTTGGTCGAGCCGGCGGAAAGGTTAGATAGCGATGTCGATTACGGCCGCGAAGAAGGCGGAGCTTATCAAAACGTACGCTCAAAAATCCGGCGACACCGGTTCTCCCGAAGTCCAGGTCGCGCTCCTTTCGGAGCGGATCAACAACCTGACCGAACACTTCAAGACCCATATCAAGGACAACCACTCGCGGCGCGGGCTCCTTAAGCTCGTGTCGCAGCGCCGGCAAATTCTCGACTACCTGAACCGCACCAATGAGAGACGGTACAGGGAGTTGATCGAACGGCTGGGTATCCGCCGTTGAAGAGGGAGCGAGCGCGTCACGCGCCCGCTTTCCGCCCGGCGGCAAAAATGCCGCCGATTTGTGGAACGGGCCATAGCCCGTTCATAACTTAAGGGAAGATTCGAGGGCCATGGCAGGATCGCCGGACGCTGAGCGGCTTTGCAGCTTGCGCGCTGCGTCGACAGTGTCTCGCCGTCTTGCTTATGGCTTTCGCACTTCCCGCGAAAACCATGAGAGACAAACGCAATGTTCGATATCCATCGTGTGCAACTTGACTGGGGCGGCCGCAAGCTCACGCTAGAAGCCGGCAGATTGGCGCGCCAGGCCGACGGCGCGGTATTCGCGTCCTACGGCGACACCACCGTGCTCGCCACCGTGGTCGCCGCCAAGGAGCCCAAGGAAGGCATCGACTTCCTGCCGCTCACCTGCAACTACCAGGAAAAATACTATGCCGCGGGCCGCATCCCGGGCGGTTATTTCAAGCGCGAAGCGCGGCCGACCGAAAAAGAGACGCTGGTCTCCCGCCTGATCGACCGGCCGGTCCGTCCGCTATTCGCCGACGGCTGGCGCTGCGACACCCAGGTCATCGTCACGGTGCTGTCGCACGACCTCGAGAACGATCCCGACATTCTGGCGATGGTCGCCGCCTCGGCGGCGCTGACGCTTTCCGGAACGCCGTTCATGGGACCGATCGGCGCCGCGCGCGTCGGCTTCATCAACAACGAATACGTGCTCAATCCGCAGATCGACGAGATGACCGAGAGCGCGCTCGATCTCGTCGTCGCCGGCACCAAGGACGCGGTGCTGATGGTCGAATCGGAGGCCAAGGAGCTATCCGAAGAGATCATGCTCGGCGCGGTGATGTTCGGCCATCGCCACTTCCAGCCGGTCATCGACGCCATCATCCGGCTCGCCGAAAAAGCCGCCAAGGAACCGCGCGAACTCACGCTGCCCGACAACGAAGCGCTCGAGACGGAGATGCGCGGCCTGATCGAGCAGGACCTGCGTACCGCCTATGCGATCGCCGACAAGCAGGATCGACACAAGGCGGTCGACGCCGCCAAAGAGCGCGTCATGGCGCATTTCTGCCCTGCGGACGCGGAGAACCCCAAATATCCGAAGCTACAAGTCGCCGGCGTGTTCAAAGACCTCGAGGCCAAGATCGTGCGCTGGAATATTCTGGACAGCGGCCACCGCATCGACGGCCGCGACGTGAAAAGCGTGCGGCCGATCCTCTGCGAGGTCGGCGTGCTGCCGCGCACCCACGGCTCGGCGCTGTTCACGCGCGGCGAAACCCAGGCGCTGGTCGTGGCGACGCTCGGCACCGGCGAAGACGAGCAATTCGTCGACGCGCTGCAGGGCACGTACAAGGAAACGTTCCTGCTGCACTATAATTTCCCGCCCTATTCGGTCGGCGAGACCGGCCGCCTCGGCGCACCCGGGCGCCGCGAAATCGGCCACGGCAAGCTCGCCTGGCGCGCCATCCATCCGGTGCTGCCGCCTCACCACGAATTTCCCTACACGATCCGCGTGGT
Source organism: Xanthobacteraceae bacterium (assembly GCA_030036975.1). Lineage (GTDB taxonomy): Bacteria > Pseudomonadota > Alphaproteobacteria > Rhizobiales > Xanthobacteraceae > BOG-931. The sequence continues at coordinate 3,694 of JASHSE010000478.1, forward strand.
CTCGGAGATCACCGAATCGAACGGCTCGTCCTCGATGGCGACCGTGTGCGGCACGTCGCTGTCGCTGATGGACGCTGGCGTGCCGCTCAAGCGGCCGACCGCCGGCATCGCCATGGGATTGATCAAGGAGGACGAGCGCTTCGCGGTGCTGTCCGACATCCTGGGCGACGAGGACCATCTCGGCGACATGGACTTCAAGGTCGCCGGCACCGAGCGCGGCGTCACCTCGCTGCAGATGGACATCAAGATCGCCGGCATCACCGAAGAGATCATGCGCATCGCACTCGGCCAGGCCAAGGACGGCCGCCTGCACATCCTCGGCGAAATGGGCAAGGCGATCACGCAGGCCCGCGCCGAGCTCGGCGAGCACGCCCCGCGCATCGAGGTGTTCTCGATCCCGGTCGACAAGATCCGCGAGGTGATCGGCTCCGGCGGCAAGGTGATCCGCGAGATCGTGGAAAAGACCGGCGCCAAGATCGATATTTCGGACGACGGCACGGTGAAGGTCGCCTCCGCCAAGGGCGACGCCATCAAGGCGGCGATCAACTGGATCAAGTCGATCGCGTCGGAGCCCGAAGTCGGCCACATCTACGAGGGCACCGTCGTCAAGGTGATGGACTTCGGCGCCTTCGTGAACTTCTTCGGCGCCAAGGACGGCCTCGTCCACATCAGCCAGCTAGCGCCGCGGCGCGTGCAGAAGACCAGCGACGTCGTCAAGGAAGGCGACAAGGTCAAGGTCAAGCTCCTTGGCTTCGACGAGCGGGGCAAGGTGCGGCTCTCGATGAAGGTCGTCGATCAGCAGACCGGCGAGGACCTCGAAGCCAAGCAGAAGGCCGAGGGCGAGCAGCCGCGCGAAGCCGCCGGCGCGGCGGAGTAATTTCTGTCATTCCGGGGCGCCGCGAAGCGGCGAGCCCGGAATCCATAGCCCCGACGCAGGGGTTATGGATTCCGGGTTCCTCGCTTCGCTCGGCCCCGGAATGACGGCTTATTCGGCAACGTGAACGGGCCGAGTAGCGCCGCCACTTTTCGGCTTGCGGAATACGATGAGCAGCGGCAGCACCGCCAGCGTCGCGATCATCAGGAGCTTGTAGTCGTCGATGTAGGCGATGATCTGGGCCTGCCGGGTGATCACGGCATCGAGTGCGGCGCGGCCGGCGGCGGTGAACGGGCTCCAGAAATGCGCGACGTTGGGATTATCCAGCGCGCGGTTGACTGCCGTGACGTGCTGCCCGATGTCGGCATGATTGATCTGGATGTTGCGGATCAAGAGCGCGTTGACGACCGAAATGCCGATGCTGGAGCCGATGTTGCGGAACAGGCTGTAGAGCCCGGCGCCTTCGGTGCGCTCGGCCAGCGGCAGGGTCGATAAGGTCGCCGCGCTCAGCGGCACGAACAAAAAGCCGAGCCCAAAACCCTGCACCATGGTGACCATGATGATCGACTGCGCCGATACGTCGGGGGTCCAGCCGGACATCGCATAGAACGGCCACGCCGTCAGGGAAAGCCCGATCGCGAGCAGGATGCGCGTGTCGGTGCGGCCGACCAGTCGCCCGACCACCAGCATCGATATCATCGTGCCGATCCCGCGCGGTCCCATGATGAGGCCGGAGGACACCACCGGATAATCCATCAACCCCTGCAGATACGGCGGCTGCAGCGCCATCGAGGCGTAATAGGTCAGGCCGATGATCACGATGAACAGCAGGCCGGCCGAAAAATTGCGGTCGCGGAACAGCGACGGCCGCACGAACGGCTTCTCGGCCGTGAACGTGTGCACGATGAACAGATAGAAGGCGGACGCGGCGACGATCGCCTCGATGATGATTTCGCCGGAACTGAACCAGTCCTTCTGTTCGCCGCGGTCGAGCATGATCTGCAGAGCGCCGAGCGCGATGCTCAGCGTGCCGAAGCCGAACCAATCAAGTTTGTCGACCGGATTGCGCGGCGATTCCGGCAAGAAGAATAAAATGCCGAGAAAGTCGATAATGCCGATCGGCAGATTGATGTAGAAGACATAGCGCCAGCTGTAATTCTCGGTCAGCCAACCGCCGAGCACCGGACCCAGCACCGGACCGATCATGACGCCGACCCCGAACAGCGCCATGGCAAAGCCCTGGCGCTCGCGCGGATAGGCGCCGAACAGCACCGATTGCGACAACGGCACCAAGGCGGCGCCGAATGCGCCCTGCATGACGCGAAACAGCACGATCTGGTCGAGCGACTGCGCCATGCCGCACAGCATCGAGGCCAATGTGAAGCCACCGATGGACACCAGGAACAGGCGCTTGATGCCGAATTTTCCGGCCAAAAAGCCGGTCGGCGGCGTCATGATCGCGGCGGCGACGATGTAGGACGTCAGCACCCAGGCGATCTGCTCCTGGCTCGCCGACATCGTGCCCTGCATGTAAGGCAGCGCCACGTTGGCGATCGTGGTGTCGAGCGCCTGCATCAGAGTGGCGAGGATCACGCACAGCGTGATCGCGGTGCGATGACCGCCGATTTCTGCAGATGTTTCGCCAGCCATTGCGCTTCGTCAAAGGTGCCGATCAAAAATGCGGCAGGCCGCGGGCGTGGCCGGTATCGACCGCGACCTCCGCACTCATGCCGGCGCGCAGCGGCGGCATTTTTTGATCGCTGGTATCGACGCGCACGCGCATCGGCACGCGCTGCACGACCTTGACCCAATTGCCGCTGGTATTCTGCGCCGGCAGAAGGGCGAATTCCTGCGCCGCGGCCGGACTGATGCTTTCGACCGTGCCGTGCCACTCCTGGTTCGGATAGGTGTCGACCGTCACGGTAACCGGTTGGCCCGGCCGCACATAGGTCAGCTCGGTCTCTTTCGGATTGGCATCGACCCAGACGTGATCGGTATTCACCAGATAAAAGGCCGTCATCGAAGCGGCAAGATATTTGCCCGGCGCGATGGCCGGCACATCGGTCGCGATTCCGGCAAACGGCGCAGCGACCACGGTGTGGTCGAGCAGCCGTTGCGCTTCGTCGACCTTGGCTTTGGCCTGCAGATATTGCGGGTGCTGCGTGACGTCGATGTCGGCGTTGCCGCCGAGCTTGGCGAGTTGCACCTGGGCCTGCTGGCGAAGCGATGCGAGCTTGCTCTGGTCGGTTTCGAGCGTGGATTTGATCTGATCATAAACGGCCTGCGAAACCGTGCCGCTGCGCAACAGCATGCTGTCGCGGTTGAAATTCGTCTGATCGAGCCCGACCTGCGCCTCCTGCGCGGCGACGTCGCTCTGCATGCGCTTATAGTCCTGCTTCATCGCCTCGATGCTCAACGCGGTCTGCGCCAGATCGGCCTTGGCATCGTCGAGCGCGATCTGAAACTGACGGGGATCGAGGCGGTAGAGAACCTGCCCGGCTGCGACGTGTTGGTTTTCATGGACGTCGACATCCTGGACGATGCCCGCCACATCAGTGGAAATCCCGACCTTGTCGGCTTCGACATAGGCATCGTCGGTCGACATGATCCGGCCGCCGGTGACGTACCAATAAAAGCCCACCGCAAGAACGAGCGGCAGCAGCAGGAACAGACCCCAGCGGGTCCAGCGGCGGCTTGTCCCGCGCGTCTTTTCGGCTGCAGCCGGCGTGTCGGGGCGTAATTCAACAGGCGCGGGCCCGGCGGGCCGTGTGACCGGCGCCTCCGGCGCTTCGTCGCGCGCCGGAGCCGGTTTGCGCAGGGCTTCAGCCATAGCGCCGCTCTCCCGCTCCATCGGCGGCGGTTCGCTGCGCAATGGCCTGCCGCAGGTTTTCTTTGACGATGCCGAGCTTCGCGACCATCTGCTCGACGCTGTCGCGCTCGACCCCGGCCAGCGCTGTCGCCATCAGGTCCTCGCCGAGGTCGCCGAGCTTTTCGAGCAGCGGCCGGGCTGCTGGCGTCAGAAACAGCCGCTTGGCGCGGCGATCGACCGGATCAGGGCGCCGTTCGATCAGGCCGCACTCGCAGAGCCTGTCCAAAAGCCGGGTCAGCGAGATCGGTTGGAGGTCCAAGACTTCCGCCAGTTCCGACTGCTTCAGGCCTTCGGACCGGTCGAGCCGGACCAGAACGACCCACTGCGCACGCGTAATGCCGAATTGCGCCGCCTTGTGGTCCGCGTAGGTTCGCAGCATGCGCGCTACGTCGTTGAGAATAAAAGCAAATTCCCTATTCAGGGAGCGCGGTATCATGGTGTGCCCGCCGCTTCTATCGAGCCTTAATGATTGCGACGATAATATAAGCACGCTTATTATAAGTCAAGCGCAAGACTGGAAATGCTGCGATGCACAAGAGCGGCCTCCCGGAAGGCCGCGATGTGGTGATCCGCGGAGCCCTGGCTGAAACAGCAGAACACGACGCGCTCGATCCCGCGCGGCCTGGCAGAGAGTCCCGCGACAACCGTTCCGAGCGCGACATGGGCCGCGCGGTCCGGCGGAAAGCGATAAACGCCGGTCGAGATTGCCGGAAACGCGATCGACCCCAATTGATTGTCAGCCGCAAGGGCGAGCGCCGAACAATAGCAGGAGGCCAACAGCTCCTCTTCGCGATGACGGCCACCGTTCCACACCGGGCCGACGGCGTGGATCACATGCTTCGCCGGCAGCCGGTAGCCCTGCGTCATTTTCGCCGCGCCTGTGGCGCAGCCGCCGAGCGTCTGGCATTCCGCGAGCAAGTCCGGACCGGCGGCGCGATGGATTGCGCCGTCAACACCGCCGCCACCCAACAAGGTCTGGTTCGCCGCGTTGACGATGGCACCGACCTGCAGGGTCGTGATGTCGGCGACGCAGACTTCGAGACGGACAGAGCCGACTGCAGCAGCAGCGGCGAGCGGCGCGGGGCTGGTCATCGCCGCAATGTATCACGCCCATTCGGCCTGCGCCTCGGCACGAAGATCGACCGTGCTTTTCTTGCCGATGTCGTCGAAATGCTGATCGAGGAACCGGCGTGCGGCGCGCCGTCCGCTCACGCGCAGCATCTCGAAGAAATCGTAGTCGGTCGACAGCTTGCTGTGGGCGTCGAAATGCGTGCCGAAGCGATCGAGCACGATGCGGTGCACGTTGATGCGGCGGTATTCGCCCGGCCCGATGCCGCGCGGCAGCCGGCCCTGGTCGATCAAGCGGGCGACAAAGTCGATGGCGCGGTATTCGCCGAGCAGCGAGGAATTGAAAGTGATCTCGTTGATACGGTTCATGATCTCGCTCGACGCCATCGGCGTTTCGCGGCGCACCAGCGGATTGATCTGCACCACGAGCACGTCCTCGGTGCTGGTGGTGCGGAAAAACGGAAAGATCACGGGATTGCCCAGATAGCCGCCGTCCCAGTAGGGCACGCCGTCAATTTCAACCGCGCGAAACAACAGTGGCAGGCAGGCCGACGCCATCACCGCGTCGGCCGTGATCTTGTCGCGCGGAAAGATGCGCACGCGGCCGGTCTGTACGTTGGTGGCGGAAATAAAAATCTGCAGATCCGAGGCGGCGCGCAACGCTTCAAAATCGACGAATCGCTCGATCAAGTCTTTGAGCGGATTGATGTTCAGCGGATTGACGTCGTACGGCGAAAAGTAGTGCGACAGCGCGTCGAACCAGGCCTGGACCGGCGTGCCTTCGAGCGGCGTGAACGACAAGAGGCGCTCCATGACCGTGCGCTGCAGGCTGGGCAACTGCCCGGTGCTGCTGACGGCGCGCCAGAAATCGGCGAGCCGCTTTTGCGCTTCGGCACGCCCGCCGCGCGCCAGCCCGTCGGCCACCATGACGGCATTCATGGCGCCGGCCGAGGT